>NZ_SCMM01000089.1:0-9846 GCF_005503345.1 Ramlibacter sp. 2FC | reverse complement strand
TCCCCACACTCGGTCACCCTCATGCAGTTGCGCTTCGCTTCGTTCGCTGTGATCAACTCACGGGAGGACTTGCACCTCCAAGAGTGCGCCCGTGCCGGGCGCACAGAAAAAAGCCGCCTGGGCTGAGCGCAGGCGGCTTTCGCTGGAACGGCGTGCGCTCAGGCGGCGACGGCCTTGGCGCGGTTCGGCAGCTTTTCCTTGATGCGGGCCGACTTGCCGCTGCGGTCACGCAGGTAGTACAGCTTGGCGCGGCGCACATCGCCGCGGCGCTTGACCTCGATGCTGGCGATCAGCGGGCTGTAGGTCTGGAAGGTACGCTCCACGCCTTCGCCGCTGGAGATCTTGCGCACCGTGAAGCCGCTGTTGAGGCCGCGGTTGCGCTTGGCGATCACCACGCCTTCGTAGGCCTGCACGCGCTTGCGGTTGCCTTCGACCACGTTGACGTTCACGATGACCGTGTCGCCGGGGGCGAATTCGGGGATGTTCTTGCCGAGACGGGCGATTTCTTCCTGCTCGAGGGTCTGGATCAGATTCATGTTTACCTCATACGATCATGCACGCGCTACGCTGAAGGCGGCAAGGGCGAAAGCGGTGGTGCTGCGCCCTCTTCTTGAATGCCGCGGCCGGCAGAGGATCGAAAAGCCTTGGATTATAGCAAGTTGCGCCGGGCTCAGTCTTGGGCGGCGGCCAGGCGGGCCAGCAGGGTCTCGTCGACCCGGCTCAGCTGGCCGGCCGCGCGGGCCGCGTTGATCAGGTCGGGGCGGTGCCGGGCCGTGATCTCCAGGCGCTGATCGCGGCGCCAGCGCTCGATCTGCGCATGGTGGCCCGACAGCAGCGCCGGCGGCACGGGCGCGCCCTGCCAGCTCTCGGGCCGGGTGTAATGCGGGCAATCCAGCAGGCCGTCGAGCGCGGGGTTGAAGCTGTCGAGCTGGTGGCTGCCCTGGTCGTGCAGCACGCCCGGCTGCAGGCGCGCCACCGCGTCGAGCAGGGCCATGGCCGCAACCTCGCCGCCCGAGAGCACGAAGTCGCCCAGGCTGATCTGCTGGTCCACGTAGGCGTCGATGAAGCGCTGGTCTATGCCCTCGTAGCGGCCGCAGACCAGGATGGCGCCCTGGCTCTCCGACCAGCGCGCCACGCTGGCATGGTCGAGCTTGCGCCCGATCGGGGAGAACAGCACCACGGGCGCAGGCACGGACTCGGCGCGCTCGGCGCGTATGGCCTCCAGGCAGCGCCGCAGCGGCTCGGCCAGCATGACCATGCCGGGGCCGCCGCCGAAGGGCCGGTCGTCGACGCGGCGGTAATTGCCCTCGGCGAAATCGCGCGGCTGCCACAGCCGCACCTGCACCTGGCCGCTCTCGTAGGCGCGGCGCGTCACGCCGCTCGCGAGAAAGGGCGCGAACAGCTCGGGGAACAGGGTGATGATGTCGAAGCGCATGGCCACGGGCCCCAGCCGATCCAGAATTCAGTAATCGGGCTGCCAGTCGACCGTGATGCGCCGGGCTGCAAGATCGACGCTGTCCACGTAGGCCGAGACGAAGGGGATCATGCGCTCCAGCGTCTTGTCACCCTCGGCGTAGGCCAGCACCAGCACGGTCTGGGGGCCGGTGGACATCAGGTCGCGCACCTGGCCCAGGGCCACGCCCTCGCGGTTGACCACGTCCAGGCCGATCAGGTCGACCCAGTAGTACTCGTCCTGGCCGGCGCTCGGGAAGCTCGAGCGCGGGACAAAGATGCGCGCCCCGCGCAGCGACTCGGCGGCATTGCGGTCGGGGATTTCGTGCGCGCAGGCCACGACCGTGTCGGCGTGGTCCTTGGCTTCCTTGATCGACAGGCGCACGGTGCCGGCAAAGGTCTTGGCCCCCCGCTCGGCGGGCTGCAGGTACCAGCGCTTGGAAGAAAAAAGCGCCTCGGGCGAGGCGCTGTGGGGCAGGACCTTGAACCAGCCCTTGACGCCCCAGGCGTCCTGGATCCGCCCGACCTCGATGGCGTCTGCCGGCAGTTCGGCAGGCTCAAGAACGGGCAGCATCTGGGATCAGGCCGCCTTCTTGGCCGCTTGATCGATCAGGCGACCGACCGTGGGCGAAGCCTGGGCGCCGACACCCTTCCAGTAGGTCAGGCGGTCCTGGGCAATGCGCAGGCCCTCCTCGCCTTCCACGGCGATCGGGTTGTAGAAGCCGATGCGCTCGATGAAGCGGCCATCGCGGCGCACGCGCTTGTCGGCGACCACGATGTTGAAGAAGGGACGGCCTTTGGAGCCGCCGCGGGAGAGGCGAATAACAACCATGATTTATCCTATGGGTGGTGTTTCGAGCCGCAATCAAAACGATCCCGTTCCCGGCCGGCCTAGGCCTCGCTTTGATTGCAGCTCGAAGTCAATTTTTCCAGCGTTTGAGACACGCGACATGGCCACCCGGCCAGCGACACACTGAAAAGCTCTCTATTATAGCCCCATGCCCCTGATCCGCCCCAGCCGCGACGAGGACCTCGCCGCCATCACCGCCATCTACGCCCACCATGTGCTGCACGGCACGGGCACCTTCGAGATCGATCCGCCCGGCGAGGCCGAGATGGCGACGCGCCGCGCCGACGTGCTGGACAAGGGCATGCCCTGGCTGGTGGTCGAGGACGGCGGCCAGGTCACGGGCTTCGCCTACTGCAACTGGTTCAAGCCGCGCCCGGCCTACCGCTTCTCGGCCGAGGACTCGATCTACCTGGCGCCGCACGCCAAGGGCCTGGGCCTGGGCCGCGCCCTGCTGGCCGAGCTCTGCGCGCGGGCCGAGCGGGCCGGCGTGCGCAAGCTGATCGCCGTGATCGGCGACTCGTCCAACACCGGCTCGATCGGCGTGCACCGCAGCAACGGCTTCAGCCCGGTCGGCGTGCTGAGCTCCTGCGGCTGGAAGTTCGGGCGCTGGCTGGACGTAGTGCTGATGGACAAGGCCCTGGGCGCCGGGGACACGACTTCGCCCGAATCATGAAGAACAAGACCCTGGCCGCCTGGCTGGCCTTTCTCGGCGGCCCCCTGGGCCTGCACCGCTTCTACCTGCACGGCCTGGCCGACCCGCTGGGCTGGCTGCTGCCGATTCCGACCGCGCTGGGCCTGTACGGCATACAGCGGGTGCAGCAGTTCGGCCAGGACGACTCGCTGAGCTGGCTGCTGATTCCGCTGCTGGGCTTCACGATCGCGGGCTGCGCGCTGCGCGCCATCCTGTACGGACTGATGACGCCCGAGCGCTGGAACGCGCGCTTCAACCCCCAGGCGCCGGCCGATGCCGCGCCCGGCCGCACCGGCTGGATCACCATAGGCGCCATCGTGGCCTCGCTGATGATAGGCACGGCCGTGCTGATGGCCAGCATCGTGTTCAGCTTCCAGCGCTACTTCGAATACCAGATCGAGGAAGCGCGCAAGATCTCGCAGTAGGCGGGGCCGAGAGGCCATGCGGCCTCTGATGCGGTCGGCTCAGTACAGCTGCAGGCTCAGCCAGTAGGCGCAAGCGGCGACGAAGGCGCTGGCCGGGATCGTGAGTATCCAGGCCCAGACGATGTTGCCGGCCACGCCCCAGCGCACGGCACTGGCGCGCTGCGTGGAGCCCACGCCGACGATGGCGCCGGTGATGGTGTGGGTGGTCGACACCGGAATGCCCAGGGCCGTGGCCAGGAACAGCGTCATCGCGCCGCCGGTCTCGGCGCAGAAGCCCCCGACCGGCTTGAGCTTGGTGATCCTCTGGCCCATGGTCTTGACGATGCGCCAGCCACCGAACATGGTGCCCAGGCCGATGGCGAGGTAGCAGGAGACGATGGTCCAGGTGGGCGGCGAGGCGTCGCTGGCCGCGGCGTAGCCGGTGGCGATCAGCAGCATCCAGATGATGCCTATGGTCTTCTGCGCATCGTTGCCGCCGTGACCCAGGCTGTAGGCGCCGGCCGAGGCCAGCTGCAGGCGGCGGAACCACTTGTCGACCTTGTTGGGCCGCGTGCGGCGGAACAGGTTGGCCACCGCCACCATCATCAGCGAGCCCAGCGTGAAGCCCAGCAGCGGCGAGACGAAGATGAAGGCCACGGTCTTGAGGATGCCGGCCGCCAGCAGCGCGTCCACGCCGCCCTTGCCAATCACCGCGCCCACGATGCCGCCGATCAGCGCGTGCGAGGAGCTGCTGGGTATGCCGTAGTACCAGGTGATGACGTTCCAGGTGATGGCGCCGACCAGGGCGCCGAACACTACATGGGTGTCCACCACCCCGGGCTGCACGATGCCCTTGCCCACCGTGGCGGCCACGCTGAGGTGGAAGATGAAGATCGCGACGAAGTTGAAGAAGGCGGCGAACACCACCGCCTGGGTGGGCTTGAGCACGCCGGTGGAGACCACGGTGGCGATCGAGTTGGCCGCGTCATGAAACCCGTTCATGAAGTCGAAGGCCAGCGCGAGCAGCACCAGCAGGATCACCACCCAGAGGGCGGCCTGTACCGTTTCCATGCCTGCTGTCCGCCCTGATCAGGAGTTCTCGAGGACGATGCCCTCGATCTGGTTGGCCACGTCCTCGCACTTGTCGGTGATGGTCTCGAGCAGCTCGTAGATGGCCTTGAGCTTGATCACCTCGCGCACGTCGGGCTCCTCGCGGAACAGCTTGCTCATGGCGCTGCGCATCACGCGGTCGGCGTCGGACTCGAGCTTGTCGATCTCCTCGCAGGTCTTGAGCGCGGCCTCGGCCGTGGCCTGGTCGGCGATCTTGTCGAGCAGCTTGACCGCGTCGCGCACGCGCTCGCAGCACTTGAGCGAGAGGTCGGTCAGGCGCGAGATCTCCTCGGTCATGTGGCGCACGTCATACAGCGCCATGGTCTCGGCCGAGTCCTGGATCAGGTCGGCCACGTCGTCCATCAGGTTGATCAGCGCGTGGATCTGCTCGCGGTCGATCGGCGTGATGAAGGTGGTGTGGATCAGGCGGTTGACCTCCTGGGTCACGCGGTCGGCCGAGCGCTCGGCGTTGTCCACGTCCTGGTTGAATTTTTCGCGCAGGTGGGGGTCGTTGTAATGGGCCACCAGCTGCGAGAAGGCACGAGCCGCCTCGACGATGCGGTCGGCATGCTGGTTGAACAGTTCAAAAAAATTGCCCTCCTTGGGCAACAGCTTGCCAAACAGCATGGCGAACTCCTGAATGGGTGATGACGTCAGAAATGTGACGATTTGATGACTGGCCGGGAGTGTAACCGCCCAGCCCGACCGGCACGGCCCGCGGCCCGGCGCTCACAAGGCCGTGATGGACTGGTCGCCCACCGCCGCCAGGGCCGGGGCGGGCACGCGCTCGGGCGCGATTTCGGCCAGCGGCAGCAGCACGAAGGCGCGCTCGCCCATGCGCGGGTGCGGCACGGTGAGCCTGGGGCTGGCGATGCGGGCTTCGCCGTACAACAGCAGGTCCAGGTCCAGCGTGCGCGGCGCGTTCGGGTAAGGGCGCTCGCGCCCGGCGGCCTGCTCCAGGGCCTGCAGGGCCTGCAGCAGCTCGGGCGCCGGCAGCCGGGTCTCGAGCTCGGCCACGGCGTTGATGAAATCCGGGCCGCTGGCCTGGTGGGGCGCGCTGCGGTACAGGCGCGACCGGCTGAGCAGCCGCGTGCCGGGCAGCCGGCCCAGCGCATCCAGCGCCTGGCGCACGCTGGCCGCCGCGTCGCCCAGGTTGGCGCCCAGGGCCACATAGGCGCGCACCGGCTCGCGTGCCGGTGTGGTCAACCGGCCTCCGGCTGCGGCGCGCCGCCACCCGCCGGCTTGCGGCGGCGCCGGCGGCGCTTCTTGGCGGGCGCGTCGCCGGCCCCCTCGGGCGCGCCTTCGGCCTCCGGCATCATGTCTGCCGTACCCGCCGCGGTGCGGCCGTCCGGCCCGGCGTCGCCGGCGGCGGCAGGCGCGCGGTGCACGCGCGGCGCCCGGGGCTCGCGCGGCTTGCGCTGGTGCTCGGCCTTGACCTGGGCCACCAGGTCCTCGCGCGCCGCGTCGTCGGCCAGGCTGAACTCCTGCCACCAGTCGGCCAGCGTGTCGTCGATCTCGCCCGCGTCGGCGCGCAGGCGCAGGAAGTCGAAGCCGGCGCGAAAGCGCGGCTGCTCGACCAGGCCGAACGGCGTGCTGCCCACGCGCTTCTCGAAGCGCGGCTGCATCATCCAGATCTCGCGCATGTCGGCGGCCAGCTTGCCGCGGCCCGAGACGTCGCCGATGCGCGCGTCGAACACCTCGTCGATCGCCTCCTGCAACGCCGGGAACGGGTGCTGGCGCTGCGCCAGGCGGCGCGACCAGCCCTCGCGCACGTCGGCCCACAGCACGCAGGCCAGCAGGAAGCTGGGCGCCACCGGCTTGCCCTCGCCGACGCGGCGGTCGGTGTCGGCCAGAGCAGCGCTGACGAAGGGCGCCTCGGCGCGCTCCACCACCACGTCCAGCAGCGGGTAGATGCCCCTGGCCAGCCCCAGGGCCTGGAGCTGAGCCACCGTGGCCACGGCATGTCCGGTCTGCAGCAGCTTGAGCATCTCGTCGAACAGCCGGCTCTGCGGCACGTCGGCCAGCAGGTCACGCATTTCGACCAGGGGCCTGGCGGTCTTGGGCTCCAGCGTGAAGCCCAGCGGCGCGAGCTTGGCGGCAAAGCGCACGGCACGGATGATGCGCACCGGGTCCTCGCGGTAGCGCGCGGCCGGGTCGCCGATCATGCGCAGCATGCGCTTCTTCGCGTCCTGTATGCCCTTGTGGTAGTCGACCACGACCTGGGTCTCAGGGTCGTAGTACATGGCGTTGATGGTGAAGTCGCGGCGCGTCGCGTCCTCGTCCTGAGGGCCCCAGACGTTGTCGCGCAGCACGCGGCCGCTGGCGTCGACCGCATGGTGCAGCCCGGCCAGCTCGCTCTTGCTGGTGCGCTCGTTGCCGCTGACCTGCTCGGCTGCGGCGTTGTCCATGTAGGCGCGGAAGGTGGAGACTTCGATCACCTCGTGCTCGCGCCCGCGGCCATGGACCACGTGCACGATGCGAAAGCGCCGGCCGATGATGAAGGCGCGGCGAAACAGGCCCTTGACCTGCTCGGGCGTGGCGTTGGTCGCCACGTCGAAGTCCTTGGGACGCAGGCCGACCAGCAGGTCGCGCACCGCGCCGCCGACGACATAGGCCTCGAAACCCGCGGCCTTGAGCGTGCGCACCACGTTGACCGCGCGCTCGTCGACCAGGGAGGGGTCGATGCCATGGCTCTCGACGCCGACCTCCACGCGCTTGCCGAAGCTCGGTCTGCCGGCCTTGGCCGAGGGCTTGCCGAGCAGCTTGTCGATGATTTTCTTGATCATGAATGCGAGGGGAACAGGTCGAGAATGTGCCAGCCGCGTTGCTGGGCCAGAGCGCGCAGGCGCGGGTCGGGGTTGGTCGCCACCGGGCGCTGGGCCTTCTCCAGCAGCGGCAGGTCGTTCATGGAGTCCGAGTAGAAACTCATCTCCACATCCTGCCAGTCTAACCGGCGCGCCGACAGCCACTCGGCCACGCGCGTGACCTTGCCGTCCTTGAACGAGGGCGTGCCGCGGATCTCGCCGGTGATCCAGCCGTCCGGCCCGCGCTCGAGCTCCACCGCGATCAGCTCGTCCACGCCGAAGGCCTGGGCGATCGGTCGGGTGACGAATTCGTTGGTGGCGGTGACGATCACCACCTGGTCGCCGGCCTGCTGGTGCTGGCGCACCAGGGCCTGCGCCTCGGGCCGCAGCTGCGGCCCGACCACCTCGCGCATGAAGCGCGCATGGGCCTCGGCGGCCTTCTGGGCCCCCTGCAAGCGCACCGCTTCGGTAGCAAAGCGCACGTAGTCATGGATGTCCAGCGTGCCGGCCTGGTAATGGGCGAAAAACTCGTCGTTCCTCTGCCGGAACGCATGGGGGTCGGTCCAGCCGATGTCGGTGGTGAACACGCCCCAGGAGTAGTCCGAATCGATCGGCAGCAGGGTGTGGTCCAGGTCGAACAAGGCCAATTTCACTTTGTCGGAACTCACTCGTTCTCCAGCATGGATTTGATCAGCGGAATGGTGATGGCGCGCTGGGTCTGCAGCGCGTAATGGTCCAGGTGGTCGAGCAGCTGCATCAGGCTGCCCAGGTCGCGCGAGAAGCGGTTGAGCATGAAGTCCATCACCTCGTCGCCGAGGAACACGCCGCGCGCGTCGGCCTGCTGGCGCAGCACGGCGCGGCGCGCGGGCTCGTCGAGCACCTGCAGCGCGAACACATGGCCCCAGCCGAGCCGGGTGCGCAAGTCCTCGCGCAGGGCCAGGTCGGCCGGCGGCAGCTCGCCCGCGGCCAGCACCCAGCGCGGCTTGCCAGCGCTGGGGGTCAGGGCGTTGACGAACCAGTTGAAGGCCTGGTGCTGCTGCTCGGCGTTGTACAGGTGCACGTCGTCCATCAGCACCGCGCTCCAGGCCTCGTCGAACTCGGGCGGCTCGCGCAGCCCGGCGTCCAGCCAGCCGCAGCTCGCGCCCTGCTCGCGCAGCGCCTCGCGCACGCTCTTGAGCAGATGCGTCTTGCCGCTGCCGCTGTCGCCCCAGAGGTAGGTCGGCACCGGCGCGCGCTGGGGACTGGCGGCCCACAGCTGCACGTGGCGCAGTGCGGCCTCGTTCGGGCCGGCAAAGTAGCTCGACAGCGTGGGCCCCGTGGCCAGTCCGATATCAAGCGCGATCTGTTTCATGCGTGCTCACTGGATTCAAGGCGGTTCCCTGGTAGAGGCGGCTTTCCATGTAGCCCTGGCGCAGGCGGCGCATCGCCACCAGCAGCACGGCGCTGGCCGGCAGGGCCACCAGCACGCCGACGAAGCCGAACAGCTGGCCGAAGGACAGCAGCGCGAAGATCACGGCCAGCGGGTGCAGGCCGATGCGCTCGCCGACCAGGCGCGGCGTGAGGAAGAAGCTCTCGATCAGCTGGCCCAGGCCGTAGACCACGCCGACCATGACCAGGGCCTTGGCCGAGGCGAACTGCAGCAGCCCGGCCAGCAGGGCCAGCACCAGGCCCAGGCCGAAGCCCAGGTAGGGCACGAACACGGCCAGGCCGGTGAAGACGCCTATGGGCACGGCCAGGTCCAGGCCGAACAGCGCCAGGCCGGCGCTGTAGTAGACGGCCAGGGCCAGCATCACCAGCAGCTGGCCGCGCAGGTACTGGCCGAGCACGGCGTCGGCCTCGTCCATGAAGCGGTCGTAGGCCTCGCGCAGCGGCAGCGGCACCAGCTCGACGGCGCGCGCCACGAAGCGGTCCCAGTCGAGCAGCAGGTAGAACAGCGCCACCGGGATCAGCACCGCGTTGCCGACCACCGCCAGGGCCACGCTGCCGCCCAGCTTGAGCGAGGACAGCAGCGAGGCGAGCAGGTCCTCGCTGTTGGTGTTCAGGTACTTGAGCAGCAAGGCCTTGAGGCTGGCCAGGTCCAGCGACACGCGCAGGCCGAACTGCGCCAGCAGCGGCCTGAGCCAATCGCCCAGCCGGTCCAGCAGCAGGGGCAGCTGCTCGCGCATCAGCGGCAGCTCCTTGCTCAGGATGGGCACGACCAGCAGCACCAGGCCTAGCGCGGCGATCAGGAACAGCAGTTCCACCGACAGCACGGCCAGCACGCGCGGCAGGCGTCCGCCCCACCAGGCGTCGAGGCGCCGCACCAGCGGGTGCAGGGCGTAGGCCAGCACGGCGGCCACCACGAAGGGCGTGAGCGCCGGCGCCAGCAGCCACAGCACCAGGGCGCACAGCATGACGATGGCGGTCCAGCTGGCGGCGCGTTTTTGGGTGGATGTGAACTGCATGCAGAGGTGGCGAAAAGGGGGCGGAGGGCGAACCCGTAAAATCAGGGGCAAATTTTAGACCGCTCGCCCCGACGAGCTTTCCACACCGCCC
>NZ_SCMM01000088.1:0-10282 GCF_005503345.1 Ramlibacter sp. 2FC | reverse complement strand
TCCATCAGAGGATCCACCCCGCCTGCGCGGCGTCTCCTTCCTGACTAACGACTGTTTCATCTCAGCGCTCCAATTTCCTTCCCCTTGGGGAGGGAGGCATCCATAGCATCTCCATTGTCTGTCGTGAGGGCCGCTCAGGCCAGGATGCGCCCAGGGTTCAGCAGGCCCTGCGGGTCCAGCGCCTGCTTGAGCCGGCGCATGAGTTCGAGCTCGCCCGCATTGCGCGTGACATGCAGATGCTCGCGCTTGAGCCTTCCTATGCCGTGCTCGGCGCTGACCGTGCCGCCGCGCCCGCCCAGGGCGCCGTAGGCAATCTGGTCCACCAGGTGCAGCCCGGCCTCGTCCACCGGCCCGCTGATCAGGTGCAGGTTGTTGTCGCCCAAGTGGCCGAGAAACAGGTGCTCGGCCTGAGGCAGGCGCTCGCGCAGCGCGGCCTCGACCTGCTGCACGTAGGACGCGGTCTGCGTTCCCGGCAGGCCGATGTCCAGCGTGGCCGCGGGCTTGAGGTGGGTCAGGATTTCGGGAATCGACTCGCGCAGCCGCCAGAAGGCCGCGGCCTGGGACAGGGATGCGGCGACCGCACAGTCGACGATCTCACCCCCCTCAAGGGCTTGTCCCAGCGCGGCCTGCAGCGGCTCGTCCATGGCCTGGTCCACCGTGCCCGCGGCCTCGACCAGCACGTACCAGGGCGCCTCTTCCCGCAGCGGCGAAGCCACCCCGGTCAACCGGCTGGCCAGGCGCATGAAGGGGGCCGACATGAACTCGAAGGTGCACAGCGCATGCCCCAAGCTGCGCTTGAGCGAGCGCAGCAGCCGGGGCAGGGCCTCGGAGTCCTGCGCGGCCACCAGCGCCGTGGCCAAGGCGCCGGGCGGCGGGTGCAGGCGCAGGGTGAGGCGCGTGATGATGCCCAGCGTGCCCTCGGTCCCCACGAACAGGAAGCGCGGATCCAGGCCGCTGCTGTTCTTGACCAGGCGCGTCAGCGAGGACACCACGCTGCCGTCGGCCAGCACGGCCTCGACGCCCAGGACCGCGTCGCGCATGGTGCCGTAGCGGATCACGCGCACGCCGCCCGCGTTGGTCGCGGCATTGCCGCCGACCTGGCAGCTGCCGCGCGCGCCGAGGTCGACGGCGAACATCCAGCCCTGCGCGGCCGCCGCCTCCTGCACCTGTTGCAGGGTGGCGCCGGCCTGGACCTGCATCACGCCCTCGATGGGGTCGAGCTGCTCGATGCGGTTCATGCGCTCGAGGTTGATGACCACGTCGCCGTCGGCAGGCACGGCGCCGCCGGCCACCCCGGTGAGGCCGCCCTGTACCGTGATCTTGCGCCCCGCCTCGTGGCATTGGCGGACGATGGCCGCCACCTCCTCGGTGCTGGTGGGGCGGTGCAGCTCCTGCGGTCTTCCGAGCTTGAGTCCGCTCCAGTCGCTGAGAAAGCGCTCCTCGATCTCGGTGCCGGTGAGTGGCAGGCCGACGCGGGTCATGGATTCGCCCTTTGCGCTCATGCGGCCGCCTTGGCCGTCACCGGCGTCGAGGTCGAAGAGCCCATGAGGTGGGCCGCGTCGGGGCCGCCCATGCGGCGGATCAGCTCGGCCTGGTCGGCCTTGGCCTGGCGGTCCACCGCGCCTGGGTCGCAGATGGCCAGCAGCTCGGCGTGCACGCGCGCCAGCACCTCGGCGTATTCCGGCTGGCCGGCCAGGTCGTTCAACTCCTCGGGGTCGGCCTCCAGGTCGAACAGCTCGGGGCGGAAGCCGACGTAGTGGTGGTATTTCCAGCGGCCCTTGCGCAGCATGAAGCCGGCGCTGTTGCTGCCGGCGGCGTGGTACTCGCTGAGGATGGGGCGCTCGAGGTCGGGCGCCGCGGTGGCGACCTCGAACAGCGAGCGACCGGGACGCTGCGCCATCTCCGGCGCGGGATCGAGGCCCGCGGCCTGCAGGATGGTCGGGAACAGGTCCAGCAGGTCCACCGGTGTGTCGCAGACCGCCGGCGCGACGCCAGGGCCGGCCAGCAGCATGGGCACCTTCACACTCTCCTCGTAGAGCGTGGACTTGCCCCAGACCCCGCGCGCGCCGAGGTTGTCGCCATGGTCCGAGGTGTAGACGATCTGGGTGCTGTCGGCCAGGCCCGAGGCCTCGAGCGCCGCCACAATCTGGCCAACGTTGTGGTCGAGCCAGGAGCACAGGCCGTAGTAGGCCGCAAACGCGCGCAGGCGCTCGGCGGCGTCGGCGAACTTGTCCTCCGAACCCATGAAGTCGGCGTATTCCTGGACCCAGGGGTGGCGCTGGTAGCCGGTGCCCGGGTGCAGCTTGGGCTCGGGCAGGCGGTCGGTCGGATAGAGGTCGTAGAACTCCTGGGGCACGACGAAGGGGAAATGGGGCGCGACCAGGCCGATGTAGAGCACGAAGCCGCGCTCGTCGTCCTGCCCGGCCTCGTGCAGCCACTGCACGGCGCGCTGCGTCACCGAGCGGTCGTACTGCGTGTAGGAGGACTCGCCGGGGCCGATGCGCTCGCCCAGCATGCGTACCCCATCGGTGCGTGGCCGGTAAGGGTTGCGGATCGAGGCCCAGACCATGCCGTAGCCGCCGAGCACATGCATGGGCAGGTGCTCGGCGTCGAAGCCCACCGGGTCCTCGGTGTTGCGGTAGTGCAGCTTGCCTATGCTCTCGACGCGCACGCCATGGTCCTGCAGCACATGGCCCCAGCCGCGCTGCGCGCCGGTGTAGGGCATGGCGTTGTCCCAGTGGCGGATCTGGTGCACCCGCAGGCCGGTGGCGAAGGCCGCGCGCGCCGGCACGCAGATCGGGCTGGGCGTGTAGGCATTCGTGAAGCGAACCCCCCGGCACGCCAGGGCGTCGAGATGGGGGGTCTTCACGAAAGGGTGACCCGAGCAGCCCATGATGCGCGGGTCGTGCTCGTCGGACATGATGACCACGAGGTTCTTGCGGGGCATGTTGTCTCCTGTTGGATGGGCGCCCATGCGCCTGGATGGAGGAGACTCTGACGCAATCCCGCGGGCGAATCCAATACTGTCTGGGAGGGTCGGGGTATCAGGTTTTCTTATGGGCCGTGTCGATCAGGCGGCCGCGCAGCCGCCCCTCGCGCACCAGGGCGGCGACCAGGTCGACGACCGCGTCGCGCACCGCCAGGGCCGCCGGCGTCAGCGGGCGCCCCTGCAGCCAGACCAGCGCCTGCACGCGGCTGAGCTCGGGGTCGACGATGGGGCGCCCGGCCACGGCCTTGGCCGCCACGGCGTCGACGCAGGCGCTGTCGGGCAGTATGGTCCAGGCCAGCCCCTCCTTGACCACGCCTAGCAGCAGCGCCGCGCTGTTGAGCTCGTAGCGCACGTCGAGCGCGAGCTCGGCGGCGCTGGCGGCCCGCTCGATGACCTTGCGCAGGTCATGGGCCCGATCCGGCGCGGCGAGCGGGCGGCGCGCGAGCTCGGCGAACGGGATCTGCCGGGGCGCCCTGCGCATCGCCGCATAGGCCCCGAAGAGCAGGAAGCGCTCCTCGAACAGCGGCAGCGACGCAATGCCCTCGAGCTCGGCGGCGCTGGGCATCAGGGCCAGGTCCGAGCGGCCCGACTCGACCTGCATGCGCGCCTCGAAGGACAGGCCGTAGCTGATGGCCAGCTCGATCTCGGGGTAGCGGGTCTCGACCGCGCGCAGCGTCGGCGCGATCAGCACGCCGGCCAGCGAGGCATCGAGGCACAGGCGCACGCGCCCCGCAGGGCGCGCCTCGCGGCCCGCGACCAGCTCGCGCAGGCCGTCGAAGCCGCCGAGCAGCTCGGTCGCGCGCTGGTACAGGCGGTGTCCCTCGGGCGAGAGGTCGACCCCCTTGGGGTGGCGCTCGAACAGCCTGGCACCGAGCTCGGCTTCGAGGGCTGCGATGTTCTGGCTCAGTGCCGGCTGGGCGACGGCCAGCTGCTCGGCCGCGCGCGAGAAGCTGCGGCTGTGGGCGATCTCGACGAAGTAGCGCAGCTGGCGCAGCGTCAGGCGCGTCAGGGGCTTGGAGGCCGCCATGGGCGGGCGCTTGGCATCGGCCGGCGGTCGGGAGGGCATCTGGGCGGTCGGGCGAAGGCGGACGGCCATGGTAGCACCCTGGCCGCCGGCGCCGGTCCGCCGCTCACTCGCCCTGGCTGCCCCGGTGCGCCCAGGCCGTGGTGTGCTTTTCCACCAGGCTGAACAGCTCGTACATGATCATGGCCATGGCGCCCACGACCACCAGGCCGGCGCTCCACTCTGCGCTGAGCACCTCGAAGCATGTGTATCGCCCCATTGACATCATGTAGCCGTATGGCTACATTGATGCATGGTTGAGATTCGCAAGACAGCCGTCTTTGTCCAGTGGCTCGATGGTCTGCGTGACATCCATGCCAGGGCGCGTGTTCAAGCCAGAATCGAGAGGCTTGCGACCGGAAACCCGGGGGACGTCGCGCCAGTCGGCGAAGGCGTGTCGGAGTTGCGAATCCACTACGGCCCAGGGTACCGGGTCTATTTCAAGCAGCAGGGGCGAGAGCTGATCATTCTCCTGGCTGGCGGCGACAAGAGCGCCCAAGCCAAGGACATCAAGGCTGCCTTGCGCCTCGCGCGTCATTTATCGGAGTAGCCGCTATGGCCAAGACCGCTACCACTCGCTACGACGTTGCCGAACACCTCAGAACACCTGAGGAAATGGCCGCCTACCTCGAAGCCTGCCTCGAAGAGGCGGACGGAGACGCCGCTTTCATTGCCAAGGCGCTTGGCGACATCGCCCGTGCCAAAGGCATGGCACAGGTCGCGCGAGATGCCGGGCTCTCCCGCGAAAGCCTTTACAAGGCGCTCTCCGGTGAACGCAGCCCCGGCTTCGATACCATCCTCAAAGTCATCGGGGCTTTGGGGCTCAAGCTGCATGCCGAGGCCAGTCATCGCTGACTGAGGTGTCCAGCCCATTGCGCCAGGGGACCTTCCTTATTCCACCGTGCCCGTCTCCATCGAGGCAGCCAGCCGCCACCGGCGCTCACTCGCCCTGGCTGCCCCGGTGCGCCCAGGCCGTGGTGTGCTTTTCCACCAGGCTGAACAGCTCGTACATGATCATGGCCATGGCGCCCACGACCAGCAGGCCGGCGAAGGCCAGGCCCATCTGCATGGCCGAGCCGGCGCTGATCAAGAGGTAGCCTATGCCCTCGTTGGCGGCCGTCATCTCGGAGACCGTGGTGCCGACGAAGGCCAGCGTGATCGCGACCTTTAGCGAGGCGTAGAAATAGGGCAGGGAGCGCGGCAGGCCCACCTTGACCAGCACGTCCCAGCGCTTGGCGCCCAGCACGCGCAGCACGTCCTCGAGCTCGGGCTCCAGCGTGGCTAGGCCGGTGGCGATGTTGACCATGATGGGGAAGAAGCTGATCAGGAAGGCCGTGAGTATGGCGGGGCCTATGCCTATGCCGAACCAGACCACCAGGATGGGCACGAAGGCCGCCTTGGGCAGGGCGTTGAAGGCCGTCATCAGCGGGTACATGGCGGCGTAGGCCAGGCGCGAGCTGCCGATCACGAAGCCCAGCAGCACGCCGACCACGATGGCCAGGCCAAAGCCCGCCATGGTGACCCAGAAGGTGCGCCAGGCATGGCCGGCGATGATCCACTTGAACTCCAGGAACTGGGTCCAGATGCGCCAGGGGCTGGGGAAGATGAACTCCGAAACCTGGAAGGCCGAGCAGACGATCTGCCACAGCAGCAGCACGGCCGCCAGCAGCAGCCAGGGCGACCAGCGCTCGAGCAGCCTGCGGTTCATGGCGCCACCTCCGCGCCGGCTGGCGCCGCTTGTGCGCGCAGGGCGCCGATGTGGCCGCGCAGCTCGTGCACGATGTCGGTGAACTCGCGCGTGTAGGTGATCTCGAGATCGCGCGGGCGCGGCAGGGCGATCTGCTTCTTGACCACGAAGCGGCCCGGGCTCTTGCTCATGACGTAGACGGTGTCGGCCAGGAAGACGGATTCGCGCAGGTCGTGCGTGACCAGGATCACGTTGAAGCGCTGCTCGGTCCAGAGGTCGCGCAGGATGCACCACAGCTCCTCGCGCGTGAAGGCGTCGAGCGCGCCGAAGGGCTCGTCCAGCAGCAGCATCTTGGGCTCGTGGATCAGCGCGCGGCAGATGCTGGCGCGCTGCTGCATGCCGCCCGAGAGCTGCCAGGGGAATTTGTCCTCGTAGCCGCCCAGGCCCACCTTCTGCAGCAGGGCGCGGGCGCGGGCCTCGTAGCTTTTGCGCTGGGCCTTGAAGCTGGAGCGGTAGGGCTCGACGATCTCCAGCGGCAGCAGCACGTTGTCCACCGTGGTCCGCCAGGGCAGCAGCGAGGGCGCCTGGAAGGCCATGCCCGAGATCTTGAGCGGGCCGGTGACGGGCTGGCCGTCGATCAGGATCTTGCCCATGGAGGGCATCTTCAGGCCGGTGGTCAGCTTCATGAAGGTGGACTTGCCGCAGCCCGAGGGGCCGACGATGGCGATGAACTCGCCCTGCCGCACCTGCAGGTCTATGCCTTCCACCGCGAAGTGGTTCTGGGCCAGCAGCTCCTCGTTGTAGGCCAGCCAGACGTCGCGGAACTCGACGAAGGGGCCGGTGCCGGCGCCCGTCATTTCTTGGCCGGCAGGATGTTCAGCTCGGCCTTGGCCGGCAGGAAGCTGCCGTTCCAGACCGCTTCGGGGTTGACGCGGGTCTTGGTGCCGAAGGCGTCCGAGACCTGCGAGGCCATCAGCGAGAGCCGGCTCGGCACGACCTGGCCGAAGCCCTCGGCGCGCGCGTCGGGGCTGTTGACCACGGTGTCTATGGCCAGCTTGAGGCGGCGCGTCTCGAGCTCGGTGTTGATGATGCCGTCGCGCTGCTTGACGTATTCGATGGCGGCCTCGGGCTTGGCGATGACCTCCTTGGCGCCCTTGGTGAAGGCCTGCAGGAAGGCCTTGACCGCGGCCGGGTTCTCGCGGATCAGCTTAGGCGTGGCGATGATCACGTTGCCGTAGAGCTTGACGCCGAAATCGGCGTAGGGCAGCACGACCACCTCGCTGGCCTTGGCGCCGCGCGCCTCAAGGTTGAGCAGCGAGGTGAAGGTGAAGCCGGTGATGGCGTCCACGTCGCCGCGTACCAGCATGGTCTCGCGCAGCGGCGGGTCCATGGCGGTCCAGGCCACGCTGCCCACGCCGTTGGCCTTGGCGAAGATGGGGAAGGCGCGGCGGCCGGCGTCGAACACCGGGGCGCCGAGCTTCTTGCCGTTCAGGTCCTTCGGGCGGGTGATGCCGGATTTCTTGAGCGCCATCACGGCGGCCGGTGTGTTGTTGTAGACCATCATCACCGCCACGGGCTTGTTCGGCGCGTCGGGGTTGTTGGCGTGGAACTCCATCAGGGCCGCGAGGTCGGCGAAGCCCATGTCGTAGGTGCCCGAGGCCACGCGCGTGACCGTGCCGCCCGAGCCGTTGCCGGCGTCTATGCTGACGTCGAGCTTGGCGTCCTTGAAGTAGCCCTTGGCCGCGGGCGCGAGGAACAGGGCGGCCGGGCCTTCGAAGCGCCAGTCGAGCTGGAACTTGATCGGGGTGGTCTGGGCCTGGGCGCTGGCGAAGCTCAGGGCCGCGGTGAGGGCCGCGAGGGACTTGAGAAGGACGCGTTTTTGCATGGGCACTCCAGGACAGGGGACATGGGACGAGCTTGCAAAAAGGGTGCCAGTCGCAGGGGCTGGCACCCTTTCTCCGCCATTGTCACCGAGGACGGTGCCCTGCAGGAATACGCCGTTTGGGGCTAGCGCACGGCGTTGGCGTTGGCCACGGCCAGAGCCGTCATGTTGATCACGCGGCGCACGGTGGCCGAGGGGGTCAGCACATGGGCCGTGGCAGCGGCGCCGAGCAGGATGGGGCCCACGGTCACGCCCTGGCCGCCCGTGACCTTGAGCACGTTGAACAGGATGTTGGCCGCGTCGAGGTTGGGGCAGATCAGGATGTTGGCCTCGCCGTGCAGCGTGGTCTCCATCAGCGTGGCGTTGCGTATCTCCTCGGACAGGGCGGCGTCGCCGTGCAGTTCGCCGTCGCATTCCACGTCGGGCGCCATCTGGGCGAACAGGTCGCGCGCCACGCGCATCTTGCGCGCCGAGGCGCGGTTGGACGAGCCGTAGTTGGAGTGCGAGAGGAAGGCCACCTTGGGCGGCAGGCCGAAGCGGCGCACCTCGTCGGCGGCCATCATGGCGATGCTGGCCAGCTGCTCGGCGCTCGGGTCCTCGTTGACGAAGGTGTCGGCGATGAACAGCGTGTGCTTGGGCAGCATCAGCGCGTTCAGCGTGGCGAAGCCCGGCGCGCCGGCCTTCAGGCCGATCACGTCGCGGATATGGTCCAGGTGGGTGTCGAAGCGCCCGTGCAGGCCGCACAGCATGGCGTCGGCGTCGCCCAGGCGCACCATCAGCGCGCCTATCGTCGTGGTGGAGCGGCGCACCGCGGCCTTGGAGGCCTCGGGGCTGACGCCGCGCCGGCCCATCAGGCGGTGGTAGGTCTCCCAGTACTGGCGGAAGCGCGGGTCGTCCTCGGGGTTCACGCATTCCACGTCGCGGCCGAGCGCTAGGCGCAGGCCGGCCTTGGCGATGCGCGCCTCGATCACGGCCGGGCGGCCGATCAGGATGGGCTTGGCCAGGCCGTCCTCCAGCGCCAGCTGGGCGGCGCGCAGCACGCGCTCGTCCTCGCCCTCGGCGTAGGCCACGCGCTTGGCCTGCGTGGCTGCGCGCGCCGCGCTGAACACCGGGCGCATCAGCATGCCGGTCGAGTAGACGAAGCGCGTGAGGTGCTGGCGGTAGGCGTCCATGTCCTGGATCGGCCGCGCGGCCACGCCCGACTCGGCGGCCGCCTTGGCCACGGCCGGCGCGATGCGCAGGATCAGGCGCGAGTCGAAGGGCTTGGGGATGATGTAGTCGGTGCCGAAGGCCAGTTCCTGGCCGGCATAGGCGTGCGCCACTTCCTCGCTGATGTCTGCCTTGGCCAGCTCGGCGATCTCGCGCACGCAGGCCAGCTTCATGGCCTCGGTGATCTTGCTCGCGCCGCAGTCCAGCGCGCCGCGGAAGATGTAGGGGAAGCACAGGACGTTGTTGACCTGGTTCGGGTAGTCCGAGCGGCCGGTGGCGATGATGCAGTCCGGGCGCACGGCCTTGGCCAGCTCGGGCCGGATCTCGGGCTCGGGGTTGGCCAGGGCCAGGATGATGGGGCTCTGGGCCATGGTCTTGACCATGTCCTGGGTCAGCACGCCGGGGGCCGAGCAGCCGAGGAAGACGTCGGCGTCCTGCACCACGTCGGCCAGGCTGCGTGCGCCGCTGTCCTTCTGCGCGTAGCGCGCCTTGGATTCGTCGAAGCCGCCGGGGCGGCCCATGTAGATCAGGCCCTTGGAGTCGCAGGCGTGGATGTTGGCCGGCTTGGCGCCCAGGCCCACCATCACGTCCAGGCAGGCGATGGCCGCGGCGCCCGCGCCGGAGACGGCGATCTTGACCTCGCTGATCTGCTTGCCCACCAGTTCCAGGCCGTTGAGCAGGGCGGCGGCCGAGATGATGGCCGTGCCGTGCTGGTCGTCGTGGAACACCGGGATGTTCATGCGCTCGCGCAGCTTGCGCTCGATGTAGAAGCACTCGGGCGCCTTGATGTCCTCGAGGTTGATGCCGCCCAGCGTGGGCTCCATGGCAGCGATGATGTCGACCAGCTTGTCCGGGTCGCGCTCGGCGAGCTCGATGTCGAACACGTCGATGCCGGCGAACTTCTTGAACAGGCAGCCCTTGCCCTCCATCACGGGCTTGCCGGCCAGCGGGCCGATGTCGCCCAGGCCCAGCACGGCCGTGCCATTGGTGATCACGCCGACCAGGTTGCCGCGCGAGGTGTATTCGGCGGCCAGGGAGGGGTCGGCCTGGATGTCCAGGCAAGGGTAGGCCACGCCGGGGGAGTAGGCGAGGGACAGGTCGCGCTGGTTGGACAGCGGCTTGGTGGGGGTGACGGAGATCTTGCCGCGCGAGGGCAGGCGGTGGTAGTCGCGCGCGGCGTCGCGCAG
Source organism: Ramlibacter sp. 2FC (assembly GCF_005503345.1). NCBI lineage: Bacteria > Pseudomonadati > Pseudomonadota > Betaproteobacteria > Burkholderiales > Comamonadaceae > Ramlibacter > Ramlibacter sp. 2FC. The sequence continues at coordinate 265 of NZ_SCMM01000088.1, read as the reverse complement.
GGCCTGTTCGGCGGGGGAGAGGTCTTGTTTCATGCTCGTTGCTCCTCGGGATGCCTGTTGTCTTGCTCAGGGTCTATGTCGTCAGCATAGCCTTGTTTTGGCCGCTTTCTGGTTCATACAGTATTGCCGGTGGCAAGGGAAATGCCACTGAAAATCGGCATAGGGGGCCTCCATGATCGGAGGCACCCCTGCCACACCACCCGGCATGCGGGTCCGCACCGGGCGGTTCGAGAGCTTGAGGTCATGACAGCCTTGGCACTCCCAG
>NZ_SCMM01000087.1:0-10787 GCF_005503345.1 Ramlibacter sp. 2FC | reverse complement strand
GCGCCGGGGCTCCGGCTCGGACGCGAACAGCCTGTCCCAGCCACCCTTGAGCGAGCGCCACAGGCGCGTGAAGATGCCGGTCTCGTCGGGCGCGGAGAAGCGGACCTGCGGGTCGACCGCGCGCGAGCGCAGGGCCTGCTGGAAGAACTCGCCCACGATGGGCAGGGCGCTGTGCGCGCCCTGGCCCCAGTAGTCGCTGCGCAGCGTGATGCGGCTGTCGTTGAAGCCGACCCAGGCGCCGGCCACCAGCTGCGGGTGCATGAGGATGAACCAGCCGTCGGCATAGTCCTGCGTGGTGCCGGTCTTGCCGGCCAGGTCGGCGTGCAGGCCGTAGCGGCCGCGTATGGCAGCGCCGGTGCCGCGCTCGACCACGCCGCGCAGCACGTCGACCAAGGTGTAGGCCACGCGCTGGGGCAGCACGGCCTCGGGCGGGTCGGCGCTGAAGCTGGCCAGCACGCGGCCCTGGCGGTCCTCGATACGGCTCACCATCACGGGCTCGATATGGGCGCCGCCGTTGGCCAGGGTGCCGTAGGCCGAGACCATTTCCTTGAGCGTCACCGGGCTGGTGCCCAGCGCGAGCGAGGGCACGAGCTCGAGCCGGCTTTCGCGCACGCCCATGGCGCGCGCCAGGCGCGCGACCTCGGCCGCGCCCACGGTCTGCATGAGCTGGGCGGTGATGGTGTTCTTGGAATAGACCAAGGCGTCGCGCAGGCTCATCTCGCGCCCGCTGGGCGGCTGGTCGTCGGCGGGGCGCCAGACCTCGCCGCCGCTGAGCGTCATCTCCACCGCCTGGTCGACGAAGCTGTCGTCGGGGCTGGCGCCCTGCAGGAAGGCGGCACCGTAGACGAAGGGCTTGAAGGTCGAGCCCGGCTGGCGCCGCGCCTGCTGCACATGGTCGAAGGCGTCCTGCTCGAAGTCGCGGCTGCCGACCCAGGCGCGCACCTGGCCGCTTTGCGGGTCCAGCGCCAGGAAGCCGGCCTGTATGCGCGTCTTCTGCTCGCGCAGGGTGCGCAGGAAGGCCCCATCGGCCTGCAGCTTCTTCAGGGCCTGCTCGTGGGTTTGCCCGGCTTCGCGCGCCGCGCGGTATTCGGGGGTCTCGCGTACCAGGGCCTGGACCAGGGGCTGGCGCAGGCTCCAGCCGCCGCCGGGCGCCCAGGCGGCGTCGGCGATGGACTGCAGCAGCCGGCCCTGGCGCGCCACGGCCTGGTTGGCCCAGGCCTGCAGGCGCGAATCGATGGTGGTGCGCAGCACCAGGCCGTCGGCGTAGACGTTGTAGTCGTTGCGGTCGGCCCAGGCGATCAGCCACTTGCGCAGCTGCTGGGCGAAATGCGGCGCCGGCCCGGGGGGCTCGCTCTGGCGCTCGAAGTCCAGGCGCAGCGGCCGTCCTTTCAGGGCCTCGTAGCGCGCCGGCTCCAGCCGCTGGCGCTTGACCATCTGCGCGAGCACCGTGTTGCGGCGCTGCAGCGCCCGCTCGGGGTTGAGCACCGGGTTGTAGTAGCTCGTGCCCTTGAGCATGCCGATCAGGGTGGCGCTTTCCAGCAGGTCCAGCCTTCTGGCCGATTTGTCGAAATAGGTGCGCGCCGCCATCTCTATGCCGTAGGCGTTGTAGAGAAAGGGCACGGTGTTGAGGTAGGTCTCGAGGATTTCGTCCTTGGTGTAGAGCGCCTCGATCTTGAACGCCGTGATGGCCTCCTTGATCTTGCGCGTCAGCGTGGGCGCGCGGCCGATCTCCTCCGGGTAGAGGTTGCGCGCGAGCTGCTGCGTGATGGTGGAGCCGCCCTGGCGATCGCCCGACAGGGTCTTGAGCGCGGCCGAGGCGGTGCGCCGCCAGTCCAGCCCCCAGTGCTGGTAGAAGCGGTGGTCCTCGGTGGCGATCAGCGCGGCCACCACCTGCGGCGAGATCTCGGACAGACTGACCCACTCGCGGTTGGCACGCTTGAACTCGGCAAGCAGCTTGCCGTCGGCCGAGAGCACCTGGGCCGGCTGCTCGGACTTGGCCTTGCGGATGTCGCTGATGCCCGGGGTGAAGGGAATCAGTACCAGCGCGTAGAGCAGGAACAGGGCCGGCACGGCGAGCAGGACCCGCGCCAGGCCGCGCCGGCTGACCGGCGGCAGGTCGCTGCGGAGGCGGGCAAGGAGGTTTGTTATCTGGGCGAGGGCCAGTTTCATCGGGGAGGCATCAGGACGCGGTGGCGCGGAAGGACTGGCAAATGTAGCGCTTTTAGCGGCGGGCCGGCCGCTGCACGCGCGGTACCATCTGGGCCTGCCCACTCCCAGGATCCCGGAGCCCCCCATGCAATACCGCCCGCTCGGCAAGAGCAACCTGCAAGTCTCGGCCCTGTGCCTGGGCACCATGATGTTCGGCGACCAGACCGGGCCCGAGGAGGCCGCTGCCATCGTGGCCGATGCGCGCGAGCGCGGCGTCAACTACATCGACACGGCCGACATGTACAGCAAGGGCGGGGCCGAGACCCTGCTGGGCGCGATCCTGCAGGGCCAGCGCCACGACTGGGTGCTGGCCACCAAGCTGGGCAACAGGATGTCGGCGCGCGTGAACGAAGGCCATTACTCGCGCAGCTGGATGCTGCGCGAGCTCGAGGCCAGCCTGCAGCGCCTCGGCACCGACCATGTGGACATCCTCTACCTGCACCGCGACTACGACGGCATGGACCTGGAGGAGCCGCTGCGTGCGCTCGACGCCATGCTGCGCGACGGCAAGATCCGCTACTGGGGCCTGTCCAACTTCCGCGGCTGGCGCATCGCGGAAATCATGCGCGTGGCGGGCCAGCTCGGCATGCCGGGGCCGGTGGTCTGCCAACCCTACTACAACCTGCTCAACCGCATGCCCGAGGTCGAGATCCTGCCGGCCTGCCGGCACTACGGCATCGGCGTGACCTCCTACAGCCCGATCGCGCGCGGCGTGCTGACCGGCAAGTACCTGCCCGGCCAGGCACCGGCCGAGGGCACGCGCGCCGGCCGGGCCGACAAGCGCATGGTGGAAACCGAGTTCCGCGAGGAATCGCTGCAGATCGCGCAGCAGCTCAAGGCGCATGCCGAAGTGCGCGGCATCACGCTGGCGCAGTTCGCCACGGCCTGGGTGCTGGCTCACCGCGCGCTCAGCGCGGTGATCGCCGGCCCGCGCACCCTGGCGCAGTGGCAGGACTACCTGCCCGCGCTGGACTATGCCCTCACACCGGAGGACGAGGCCCTGGTCGACGCGCTGGTCAGCCCTGGCCACCCCTCGACGCCGGGCTATACCGATCCGTCCTACCCGCTCGAGGCGCGCGGGCGGGCTGAGCGGCCATGAGGCGCGCAGCGGAAGGCGGGCTGGTTTACTCGACGGAGGGCGGGCGCATGTGCCCGGCCTGCCGCCAGCCGCTGGCGCAATGCCTGTGCCGGCAGCGCCAGGACGCGCCGGCCGGCGACGGCAGGGTGCGCGTCTCGCGCGAGACCAAGGGCCGCGGCGGCAAGGCCGTCACGCTGGTGCGGGGCCTGGCGCTGGACGCGGCGGCGTTGGCGGCGCTGGGCAAGCAGCTCAAGGCGGCCTGCGGCTCGGGCGGCACCGTCAAGGACGGCGTGATCGAGGTGCAGGGCGACCATTGCGAGCGCGTGATCGAGGCGCTCAAGGCGCAGGGCCACAGCGTCAAGCGCGCCGGAGGGTAGTTCGGATGGATGCCGAGCAACTGCAGAAGCTGGTCACGCGCGAGATGCCCTACGGCAAGTACAAGGGCCGGCTGATCGCCGACCTGCCGGGCAACTACCTCAACTGGTTCGCGCGCGAGGGCTTTCCGCCCGGCGAGATCGGCCGGCTGCTGGCGCTGATGCACGAGATCGACCACAACGGCCTGGGCGAGCTGCTCGCGCCGCTGCGCCGCCAGGCCGCGGCCCACGGCGCCACTGCCGCTACTTCAGCAGCTCGAGCAGGCGATCCAGCCCGCCGGCGTTGATCGCCACCATGGCCTGCTCGCGCACCTTGGGCTTGGCGTGGTAGGCCACGGACAGGCCGGCCTCGCCCATCATCGGCAGGTCGTTCGCGCCGTCGCCCATGGCGATGGCCTGCTTGGCTGAGATGCCCAGTTGCTCGCAGGTCTCGAGCAGCATCCTGCGCTTCTCGGCACCGTCGCAGATGTCGCCCCAGGGCTGGTCGACCAGGCGTCCGGTCAGCACGCCGTCCCTGATCTCGAGCACGTTGGAGCGCGTGTAGTCGATGGCCAGCAGCTCGCGCAGGCGGTCGGTGAAGAAGGTGAAGCCGCCCGAGACCAGCAGCACCTTCATGCCGGCGGCCTTGCAGGCGGCGACGAGCTCGGCCGCGCCGGGATTCAGGCGCAGCCGCTGCTGGTAGACGGCGGCCATGTCGTCCACGGTCACGCCGGCCAGCAGGGCCACGCGGCTGCGCAGGCTTGCCTTGAAGTCGGCGATCTCGCCGCGCATCGCGGCCTCGGTGATGGCCGCGACGTCGTCCTTGCGGCCCACGGCTTCGGCGATCTCGTCCACGCACTCGATGTTGATCAGCGTGGAGTCCATGTCGAAGGCGATGAGCTTGAAGTCATTGAGCTTCAGCGGCGGCGTGATGCCCTGGATCACGAGGCCGGGGGCGAATTCGGTGGCTTGGGTCATGTCAGTCTGGAGGGAAATCAGGCGGTTTCGAGTTTCTGCGGCTGGCCCAGCGAGCGCAGCACGTCGCGCACCATCTGGGCTCGGGCCTTGGGGTCGGGCAGCTCGCGTTCTATGCGCAGCTTCTCGTTGCCGGCCAGCTTGATGTGGCGGTTCTTCTGGATCAGCTCGATGATGCGCATCGGGTCGATCGGCGGCTTGGGCCGGAAGGTGATGTTGATCACGCCGGGCGCCGCGTCGACCTTGGCCACGCCGTAGGGCTGGCTCAGCACGCGCAGGCGGTGCACGTCGATCAGGGTCTGGGCCTGGGCGGGCAGCTTGCCGAAGCGGTCGACGATCTCCTCGAGCAGCGCGTCGATCTGGTCCGAGGTCCTGGCCGTGGCCAGCTTCTTGTAGAAGGACAGGCGCAGGTGCACGTCGCCGCAGTAGTCGTTGGGCAGCAGGGCGGGGGCGTGCAGGTTGATGTCGGTGGTGACCGAGAGGGGGCTGAGCAGGTCCGGCTCCTTGCCGGCCTTGAGGCAGCGCACGGCCTCGGCCAGCATCTCGTTGTAGAGCTGGAAGCCCACCTCCAGCATGTTGCCGCTCTGGCTCTCGCCCAGCACCTCGCCGGCGCCGCGGATCTCGAGGTCGTGCATGGCGAGATAGAAGCCCGAGCCCAGCTCCTCCATCTGCTGGATCGCGTCCAGCCGCTGCTGGGCCTGCTTGGTCAAGCCTTCGATGTCGGGCACCATCAGGTAGGCATAGGCCTGGTGGTGGCTGCGGCCCACGCGGCCGCGCAGCTGGTGCAGCTGGGCCAGGCCGAACTTGTCGGCGCGCGACATCACGATGGTGTTGGCGCTGGGCACGTCGATGCCGGTCTCGATGATGGTCGAGCACAGCAGCAGGTTGTAGCGCTGGGCCACGAAGTCGCGCATCACGCGCTCGAGCTCGCGCTCGGGCATCTGGCCGTGGGCCACGGCGATGCGTGCCTCGGGCAGGATCTCCTCGAGTTTCTGGCGCCGGTTCTCTATGGTCTCGACCTCGTTGTGCAGGAAGTAGACCTGGCCGCCGCGCTTGAGCTCGCGCAGCACGGCCTCGCGGATCACGCCGTTGTTCTCGCTGCGCACGAAGGTCTTGATCGCCAGGCGCCGCTGCGGCGCGGTGGCGATCACGCTGAGGTCGCGCAGGCCTTCGAGCGCCATGCCCAAGGTGCGCGGGATCGGCGTGGCGGTCAGCGTGAGCACGTCCACCTCGGCGCGCAGCTGCTTCATTTGCTCCTTGTGGCGCACGCCGAAGCGGTGTTCCTCGTCGATGATGAGCAGGCCCAGGTTCTTGAAATGGGTCGATTCGCTGAGCAGCTTGTGCGTGCCGACCACGATGTCCACGCTGCCGTCGGACAGCCCCTTGAGCGCGGCCGTGATTTCCTTGCCGGATCGGAAGCGCGAGACCTCGGCCACCTTGATCGGCCATTTGGCGAAGCGGTCGACCAGGGTCTGGTAATGCTGCTCGGCCAGCAGCGTGGTGGGCGCGAGAAAGGCCACCTGCTTGCCGCCGGTGACGGCGACGAAGGCCGCGCGCAGCGCCACCTCGGTCTTGCCGAAGCCCACGTCGCCGCAGACCAGGCGGTCCATGGGGCGCGGGCTGATCATGTCCTGGATCACGGCATGGATGGCGGCGTTCTGGTCGGCCGTCTCCTCGAAGCCGAAGTCGTTGGCGAACTGCTCGTAGTCCTGCGGCGAGTACCTGAACGCATGGCCTTCGCGCGCGGCGCGCCGGGCGTAGATGTTGAGCAGCTCGGCCGCGCTGTCGCGCACCTGCTCGGCGGCCTTGCGCCTGGCCTTCTCCCACTGGCCGCTGCCGAGCTTGTGCAGCGGCGCCTCGTCGGCGCTGACGCCGGTGTAGCGGCTGATCAGCTGCAGCTGGCTGACCGGCACGTAGAGCGTGGCCTTGTCGGCGTACTCGAGGTGCAGGAACTCCTGCAGCGCGGGCGAGCCGTCGGGGTTCTTCTCGCCCAGGGCCATGTTCACCAGGCCCCGGTAGCGGCCTATGCCGTGCGCGTTGTGCACCACCGGGTCGCCGACGTTGAGCTCGGACAGGTCCTTGATCAGCGCCTCGACGTCGCTGACCTGCTCCTGCTTCTTGCGCCGGCGCGTGGTCGGGCCGGCGGCGAACAGCTCGGTCTCGGTGACGAAATCTATGCCGTCCTCTACCCACGAGAAGCCCACGGTGAGCGCGGCCGTGGCGATGCCCAGCTTCTCCTCGCTGGCCTGGAACTCGGCCAGCGCATCGAAGGCCGGCGGCTGCACGCCGCCGGCGCGCAGGAAGTCCAGCAGGCTCTCGCGCCGGCCCGCGCTCTCGGCCAGCAGCAGCACGCGCTGGGCGGTGCCGCGGATATGCGCCTGCAGCCGCGCCAGCGGCTCCTCGGCGCCGCGCAGCACGGACAGGTCGGCTAGCTTCTGGAACTGGGCGTTGTCGGCCACGTCCTCTATGCCCGGGCGTATCGCCAGCTGCGCGTGCGCCTTGGCGCGCGCGTAGAACTGCTCGGCCGAGAGGAACAGGGCCTCGGGCGGCAGGGCCGGGCGCTCGGGGTCACCCTGCACCAGGCGGTAGCGGTCGCGGGTGTCCTGCCAGAAGCGCTGGAAAGCCGGCTCCAGCTCGCCGTGCAGCACCAGGGCGGCGGCCTCGCCGAGGTAGTCGAACACGGTGGCCGTCTCGTCGAAGAACAGCGGCAGGTAGTACTCGATGCCGGCCGTGGCGACGCCGTTGCCCATGTCCTTGTAGATGCGGCTCTTGGTCGGGTCGCCTTCCAGCAGCTCGCGCCAGCGGCTGCGGAACTTGGCGCGCGCGGCCTCGTCCATGGGGAACTCGCGGCCGGGCAGCAGGCGCACCTCGGGCACGGGGTAGAGGCTGCGCTGGCTGTCCGGGTCGAAGGTGCGGATCGAGTCGATCTCGTCGTCGAACAGGTCGACGCGCAAGGGTACGGGCGAACCCATGGGGAACAGGTCGATCAGGCCGCCGCGCACCGCGTACTCGCCGGGGCTGACCACCTGGGTCACGTGGCTGTAGCCGGCCAGCGTGAGCTGGGCCTTGAGCCGGGCTTCGTCGAGCTTCTGCTTGACCTTGAAATGGAAGGTGTAGCCGGCCAGGAAGGCCGGCGGCGCCAGGCGGTAGAGCGCCGTGGTGGCCGGCACCAGCACCACGTCGGCGCCGTCTTCCTTGTCCTGCTGCGAGATGCGCCACAGCGTGGCCAGGCGCTCGCTGATCAGGTCCTGGTGCGGCGAGAAGCTGTCGTAGGGCAGGGTCTCCCAGTCCGGGAACAGCGCGCAGCGCAGCTCGGGCGCGAAGAAGGCGATCTCGTCGATCAGGCGCTGGGCGTCGCCGGCGTCGGCCGTGACGATGGCCGTGAGCCGGCCGGCCGCGCGTTCGCGCGCGGCCAGCCGCGCCAGCAGCAGGGCGTCGGCCGAGCCGGCGGGCCTGGGCAGGGTGAAGCGCTGGCCGGGGGTGAGTTTGGGTAGGTGCATGGAAGGTGCAAATGGCGCGCACCCCCCGGCCGGGCAGGCGGGGGGTGCGCTGCCGTGGATTTTAGAATGGGACGCCTGTCATGAGCGATTCCATCTCCCCATCCCCCCAAGGCGGCGCCGCGCCGCGCTGCTTCGCCCTCATCCCCTGTGCGGGCAGCGGCTCGCGCGCGGGCGCGCCGGTGCCCAAGCAGTACCAGCCGGTGGCTGGCCAGCCCATGGTGCGCCACACGCTCGCCGCTTTTGCCGCCGCGCCGCGCATTGCGCACTGCCTGGTCGTGGTGGCGCCGGGCGACGCCTTCCTGGGCCCCGGCGCACCCGGCGTTGCCATAGCCGATTGCGGCGGCGCGAGCCGCGCCGAGAGCGTGTTCAACGGCCTGGGCGCGCTGCTGGCCGGCGGCGCAGGGGCGCAGGACTGGGTGCTGGTGCACGACGCCGCGCGCTGCCTGGTCACGCCGGCGCAGATCGAGGCCTTGATCGACGCCTGCCTGGGCGACGCGGTCGGCGGCCTGCTGGCCCTGCCGCTGGCGGACACGCTGAAGCTGGCCGATGCGGGCCGCGTGGCGGCGACGCTGGAGCGCGCCGACAAATGGCTGGCGCAGACGCCGCAGATGTTCCGCATAGCCGCGCTGCGCGGGGCGCTGGCTGCGGCGGCGCCCGGCGGCTTCGCCGGCGTCACCGACGAGGCCAGCGCCATCGAGGCGGCCGGCCAGCGCCCGCTGCTGGTGCCCGGCAGCGCGCAGAATTTCAAGGTCACCTACCCCGAGGACTTCGCCCTGGCGGAGGCCGTGCTGAGGAGCCGCAACGCATGAGCATTCCATTTCGCATCGGAGAAGGCTGGGACGTGCACGCCCTGGTGCCGGGCCGCCCGCTGGTCATCGGTGGCGTGACCATCCCGCACGAGACGGGCCTGCTCGGTCATTCCGACGCCGACGTGCTGCTGCACGCCATCACCGACGCCCTGCTGGGCGCCGCCGCCCTGGGCGATATCGGCAGCCATTTCCCCGACACCGACGCGCGCTTTCGCGGCGCCGACTCGGCCCGGCTGCTGGCCGAGGCCGCGCGCCGCGTGCGCGCCCAGGGCTACGAGATCGGCAACGTGGACAGCACGGTGGTCGCGCAGGCGCCCAGGCTCGCGCCGCACATCCCGGCCATGCGCGAGGCCATCGCGCGCGCCCTGGGGCTGGAAGTGGGCCAGGTCAACGTGAAGGCCAAGACTGCGGAAAAGCTGGGCCCCGTGGGCCAGGGCCTGGCCATGGAGGCGCGCGCCGTGGTGATCCTGTTCAGGGCGCCAGCTTCAGCTTGATGTGGGCGGCCAGGCCGCCGCTCGGGCTGTTGGCCAGGGTGAAGCTGCCGCCCATGCGCTGAATCGTCTTGTCGACGATGGACAGGCCCAGGCCGGCGCCGGTGGCCGAGGTGCGGGCCGCATCGCCGCGGAAGAAGGGCTGGGTCAGGTTCTGCAGCGCCTCGGGCGCCACGCCCTGGCCATGGTCGCGCACCTTGATCAGCACCCAGGACTCGCGCGATTTGGCCGTGATTTCCACCAGCGCCACGCCGGTGTCCACGCCCTTGCCGTAGCGCCGGGCGTTTTCGAGCAGGTTGGAGAGCACGCGGCCGAGCTCGACCTCGTCGGCCATGATGCGCAGCTCGTGCGGCACCTCGACCTTGACGCGCATGTCGTCGGTGTCGCGGAACGGGTAGACGCAGCCCTCGACCACATCGGCCAGCACCACGGGCTTGAGGTCCACATGGTCGGGCCGCGCGTAGTCGAGGAACTTGTCGATGATGGCGTCGAGCTGGGCGATGTCGGCGGCCATGTGGTCGCGCGCGTCGGGGTCGGCCACGCTGAGCTCGGTCTCCAGGCGCAGGCGCGCCAGGGGCGTGCGCAGGTCGTGCGAGATGCCGGCCAGCATCACGGCCCGGTCCTGCTCGATCTTGGCCAGCTGCTCGGCCATGCGGTTGAAGCCGATGTTGACCTCGCGGATCTCGCTGGTCACCACTTTCTCGTCGAGGCGGCTGGCCACGAAGTCGCCGTCGCGCAGCCGGCTGGCCGCGAACGACAGCTGCTTGAGCGGCCGGTTGATCAGGCGCGCGATCACGGCGGCGCCAGCCAGCGAGAGCGCCGCGGCCGTCAGCAGCCAGACCAGCCAGGTCTTGCTGCCCAGCGGGGTCACGCGCGAGGGGTCGGTCAGCAGCCAGTAGGCGTCGTTGTCGATCACGAAGCCAATCCACAGGCCGGGCTCGCCGTTGACGCTGCTGGCCACCACCGTGCCCGGCCCCAGGCGGGCCGCCAGCTCCTCGGTGATGCGCTCGTCCAGCGCGCTCTTGTCGAAGCGCTCGTACTTGTCGCCGGGCTCGCGCGGCAGGATGCGCACGCCCTCCTGGTCCGCCAGGGCCTTGATCAGCGAGACCCGCGCGATCGCGTCGGAGTAGACCAGGGCAGCGCGGCTGAGGTTGACCAGCGAGGCGATCTGCTGCGCGGTCTGGATGGCGCGCGGCTCGTACTCCAGCGCGCGGAAGGTCTGCAGCCAGGCCACCGTGCTGCCGATCAGCAGCAGGGCCAGCATGAAGAAGGTGCGCCAGAACAGGTTCAGGCCGAACTTGCGGCGGCCGGAACCCGTGCCCGCCTCCAGCGCGCCTAGGCCGGATTCGTCGATGCTGAGGGGGGGCGGGCTG
>NZ_SCMM01000086.1:0-10867 GCF_005503345.1 Ramlibacter sp. 2FC | reverse complement strand
GCCGCCACCAAGGTGACCTACGCCGCCGACGCCTTCTTCGACTTCGACAAGGCCGTCCTCAAGCCCGAAGGCAAGGCCAAGCTGGACGACCTGGCCGGCAAGGTCAAGGACATCAACCTGGAAGTGATCATCGCCGTGGGCCACACCGACTCCGTCGGCAGCGACGCCTACAACCAGAAGCTGTCGGTCAAGCGTTCTGAAGCCGTCAAGGCCTACCTGGTGTCCAAGGGCATCGAGAAGAACCGCGTCTACACCGAAGGCAAGGGCGAGAAGCAGCCCGTCGCCGACAACAAGACCAAGGAAGGCCGCGCCAAGAACCGCCGCGTGGAAATCGAAGTGGTCGGTACCCGCGCCAACAAGTAATCCTTCCCGGATTGCTTCAAAAAGCCCCGGCAACGGGGCTTTTTTCTTTCCTGCGAGGAAAATGCCGTCATGAGCGAAACAAGCAACGTCGACCCGGCCGAACTGGCCAAATTCTCCGATCTGGCGCATCGCTGGTGGGACCCCGAGAGCGAGTTCCGCCCCCTGCACCAGATCAACCCCCTGCGGCTGGAGTGGATTCATGGCCTGGCGCCGCTGGCGGGCCAGCGCGTGCTCGACGTGGGCTGCGGCGGCGGCATCCTGTCCGAGGCCATGGCGCGCAAGGGGGCCCAGGTGCTGGGCATAGACCTCGCGACCAAGTCGCTCAAGGTGGCCCAACTGCACGCGCTCGAGGCCCAGACCCGCGGCGTGCAGTACCGCGAGGTCAGCGCCGAGGCACTGGCGGCAGAGCAGCCCGGCAGCTTCGACGTCGTGACCTGCATGGAGATGCTCGAGCATGTGCCCGACCCGGCCTCGGTGGTGCAGGCCTGCGCCACCCTGGTCAAGCCGGGCGGCTGGGTGTTCTTCTCCACCATCAACCGCAACCTCAAGTCCTTCCTGTTTGCCATCGTCGGCGCCGAGTACCTGCTGAACCTGCTGCCGCGCGGCACGCACGAGTACGCGCGCCTGATCCGTCCCAGCGAGCTGGCAGCGCATTGCCGCGGCGCCGGGCTGGAGCTGCTGCACACGCGCGGCATGGAATACAACCCGCTGACGCGCCGCTACTGGCTCAGCGCCGACACCAGCGTCAACTACCTGCTGGCCACGCGCAAGCTGCCGGCCGCATGATCCCCATGTTCAAGCGTATACAGGCCGTTCTGTTCGATCTCGACGGCACGCTGATCGACAGCGCGCCAGACCTGGGCGCTGCCGCCGACAAGATGCGCACCGACCGCGGCCTGCCCTCGTTGCCGCTGGAGCGCTACCGGTCCATGGCCGGCGCGGGTGCGCGCGGCATGCTGGGCGTGGCCTTCGGCATGACGCCCGAGCACCCGGAGTTCCAGGTCCTGCGCGAGGAATTCTTCGCCAACTATGAGCGCTGCATGACCGAGCGCACCCTGGTGTTCGAGGGCGTGGCCGAACTGATCGCCGAGCTGGTCGGGCAGGCCCGGCCATGGGGCGTGGTGACCAACAAGTCGAGCCGCTTCACCCTGCCGCTGACGGCTGGCATGCCGCTGTTCGCCACGGCAGCGGCCGTGGTCAGCGGCGACACCACGCCGCATTCCAAACCGCATCCAGCCCCGTTGCTGGAGGCGGCGCGGCGCATCGGCGTCGAGCCGGCGCGCTGCGTCTACGTGGGCGACGACGAGCGCGACATCATCGCGGGCAAGGCGGCCGGCATGGGCACGGTGGCCGCCACCTACGGCTACCTGGGCCCGCAGACCGATATTGGCCAGTGGCAGGCGCAGGCCGCAATAAATTCACCCCTACAGCTCTTGAAGTTACTCGCAGACGCCTAAAATACGCGTCTAGGGGCTGCATTGGTTTCGACGTGGGTTGGAATCGTAGCGGTGCATGTCGAGGTTCAGTCACCTCGTAAAACAGCTGAAACAAACTAACTGCAAACGACGAACGTTTCGCACTCGCCGCTTAAACACCGGTGAGCCTCGCAACAGCAGGCCGATGGGCTGGGCAAGGGGGTCGCAAGACCTCCCGGCTGCGAGGGCATTCACATCGGCTGGTCTTGGCCCGGGTACCTTGGGTTGAGACGAGACAATAGGGTACTGGCGGCTTGGGTAGCGTGCGTCTGCGCGATCCAGGTGGCGAGACTCAAATCAGAACGCTAAACATGTAGATCTGTGCGAGGAAGATTGACGGACGCGGGTTCAAATCCCGCCAGCTCCACCATACACAAGGGCCCGGATGTTCTCCGGGCCCTTTTTCTTGTCTGCTTTCCCAGTATCGGCGCCGGTGCTGGCCATCGGGCCAGGGATATCCGGCCCCGGAAGGCTCGGCGTCTTGGTTTGCCTCTGCTAGACTTTGGACGATTTAATTCGACTCTAAGAGTCCAAGCATGAGCACCAATGTCATGACTGCCGAACCCTGGGTCACCGCCGAGCAAGTCGCCCAGCACCTGGGCGTCGTGAAGGACACCGTCTACCGCTGGCGCGAGCGTAAAGGCCTGCCGGCGCACAAGATTGGTCGGCTTTGGAAGTTCCAGTTGTCTGAGGTGGACGATTGGGTGCGCGCCGGCGGTGCCGACGAGGAGTCGGAGAGCAGGGGGCAAGAAGAATGAACCACACCGGGGGAGGCTGCGCTTGAGCCTGGAAGGACACCATGCGCGCTATCGTCGATAGCCGGGCGATAGCGCCTGGGCGATACGCCCGCGCAGGCCAAATGAGTCAAGTTCCTTGACCACTACTGTCCGGTTAAATAGCCCATGCCAAGCCAAAGATCGAGCATTGGCGCGGGCTGCAGGCTGATTTCTCTTGGTGCCGATTTGAATTTCGAGCGTCAAAAATTAGGTAGTTTCTCGGAGTTGACATCTCCGAGGAGTACCTGTGAATGCCGGCAAGACCCTGTTCGCCCAGAACATGGAGTTTGTGCCGTGGACGAGCTTTGCGCGCATCGTGCACCGCTACGCCGGCAACTCGGGTGTGCGCACGCTGTCGTGCGCCGAGCAGTTCCGGGCGATGGCCTTCGCACAGTTGACCTGGCGCGAGAGCCTGCGCGACATCGAGGCGAGCCTGTCGGCCAACGCGAGCAAGCTCTACGCGATGGGCTTTCGCTCGGCGGTCAGGCGCTCGACGCTGGCCGACGCCAACGAATCGCGCGACTGGCGCATCTGGTCGGACCTGGCGGCCGTGCTGATCCGTCGCGCGCGCAAGCTCTACGCGAGCGAGTCGCTCGGCGTCGAGTTGGACAACACGGTCTACGCGCTGGACTCCAGCACCATCGATCTGTGCCTGAGCCTGTTCGACTGGGCGCCGTTTCGCTCCACCAAGGCCGCCGTCAAGCTGCACACACTGCTGGACCTGCGCAGTTTCACACGGCGGCCAAACGCACAGGCCAAGCGTTCCAGGCGTATGCCGCACCGATGCTGCCTATCCCAAAGAACAGCCGCTGGAACGGGCTGGTCTACTTGCACGGCCTGCTGCCCGAAAAAACGGATGACACGGCATTGAACCGGTTGGTGGTCACCAGTGGTGATTTTGGTCTGGCCTACCTCACCGAACGCTGGGCAGCTCGCTTCGTGAGCGAGTTGTTCCGCAACTACGTGGTGTGCTTCGTTGGCTACAGCATCAATGATCCGGTGTTGCGCTACATGATGGATGCGCTGGCTGCCGACCGGATGCTGGGCGAAGTCACGCCGCAGGCCTGGGCGCTGGGCGACTGCGAGCCAGGGCAGGAACACCGCAAGACCATCGAGTGGGAAGCAAAGGGCGTAACTCCTATCCTGTACGAAGTCCCCGCCGGCAGTCATGACCATTCGGCGCTACACAAAACCTTGCATGCCTGGGCGGAAACCTACCGCGACGGCGTACTGGGCAAGGAGCGCATCGTAGTCAGCCACGCTATCACGCGGCCATCGGCAAGCACGCGACAGGATGATTTCGTTGGCCGAGTGTTGTGGGCCTTGTCCGACAAATCAGGGCTGCCGGCGAAACGCTTTGCAGACTTCAACCCCGCTCCACCACTGTACTGGTTGCTGGAGGCGTTCTCAGACGAACGCTTTCAACACAGTGATCTGGCTCGCTTTGGCGTACCCCCGCGCGACGAGGTGGACGCCAAACTGCGCTTCAGCCTGATTCGCCGACCGGCCCCCTATCCCCTTGCGCCGCCGATGCTGCTGGCTTCCGGTGGAGTTACAGGTAGCCAATGGGACGACGTGATATTTCATCTGGCCCGCTGGCTGGTACGGCATCTGGATGACCCGAGGCTGGTCATCTGGATCGCCCAGCGCGGCGGGCAGTTGCATGACCGTTGGCAGTGGCTGATCGAGCACGAACTGGATCGCTTTGCCTTACTGGAACGTGAAGGCAAGCTCGCCGAGCTGGATGAGATCCGCTCACACGCACCCAAGGCCATCCCCGGGCCGTTGATGCGCACGCTGTGGCACCTGCTGCTCAGCGGACGGGTGAAGTCGCCGTGGCACGATCCCGATCTCTATCGTTGGAAAGGTCGCCTGAAGAGGGGCGGGCTGACTGCCACGCTGCGCCTGGAACTGCGCGACCTGCTCGCGCCCCAGGTGGCATTGAAGCAGCCGTTTCTCTGGAGAGACGGGGCAGAGAACACGGACGAGCCAACGCACATCAAACAATTGGTGGCTTGGGAGCTGGTGCTGGCCGCCGATCACGTGCATTCAGCCCTGCGTGACCTTGCCGACGAGCACTGGGCGTCTGCCTTGCCGCTGCTGCTGGAGGATTTCCAGCAACTTTTGCGGGATGCGCTGGACCTGTTGCGCGAGTTGGGCGAGGCGGACAACCGCAGCGACCGATCGCAATGGGACCTGCCGTCCATCAGTCCGCATTGGCAGAACCGGGGCTTTCGCGACTGGGTGACCCTGATCGAGTTGCTGCGCGATGCGTGGCTCGCGGTTCGCAGCATTGACAGCGCTCGCGCTGCACGGATTGCCCAGACGTGGTTCGATCTGCCGTACCCCACCTTCAAGCGACTGGCCTTTTTTGCCGCCAGCCAGGACGGTTGCATCGCATCCGAGCAGTGGGTGGACTGGCTGTCGGCGGATGGCGCCTGGTGGTTGTGGTCCAACGATACGGGGCGGGAGGTATTCCGGCTATTGGTTCTGCAAGGGGGCCAATTGGCAGGTGCTACGCAGGAGCGTCTGGAGGCCGCCATCGTGGCCGGCCCTCCGCGCGAGATGTACCGGGACGATCTCGAACCAGATCGGTGGCAAGACTTGGTCGCACGTTCAGTCTGGCTGCATCTGGCCAAATTGAATGCATCAGGCCTCGCGCTGGGCGCGCTCGCAGCGGCGCGCTTGGCGGAACTGTCCAGTGCATACCCGCAATGGCAGTTGGCGGGCAATGAACGCGACGAGTTCTCGCACTGGATGAGCGGCACCGGCGATCCGGACTATGAAGAAAGCCGGGACATCGACATCGCGCCTCGCAAGCGACACGAGCTCGTTCAATGGCTGACAAAACCGCAGCCCGAACGACGACCGTTCTATGAGGACACTTGGCGCAATGTCTGCCGAAAGCACCTATTGAACAGTCTGTACGCACTGTGCGATCTGGCACGTGATGGCCTGTGGCCGGCCGGGCGATGGCGGGAGGCACTGCAGGTCTGGAGCGAAGACGGCATGGTGTTGCGGTCTTGGCGATACGCTGCACCACTCGTGCAGACCATGCCCGACACCGTCATTCAGGATATCGCCCACGGCGTGACGTGGTGGATCGAGGCTGCTTCCAAATCGATCAACCGACACGAGGAAATCCTTCTGAACCTGTGTCGTCGCGTCCTGGCTCTGCCGCTAGAAGCAGGTACCGGCATGACGCGCAATGGCGCGCCGATCGATCAGCCTGTCACCGAAGCCATCAATCATCCGGTTGGGCATGTCACGCAGGCGCTGCTCAACCTGTGGTTCAAACGGAATCCGAACGACAACGATCATCTTCCAACCGAAATCGAGCCCTTCTTCACTGAGCTCTGCGATATACGGGTGGACCGATTCCGCCACGGCCGGGTACTGCTGGGTTCGCGATTGATCGCGCTCTTCCGCGTGGATCGAACTTGGACCGAGCAATACCTGTTGCCGCTGTTCAGTTGGAACAATCCGGCAGAAGCGAAAGCCGTGTGGGAAGGCTTCCTCTGGTCGCCGCGCCTCTACCAACCATTGTTGACCGCTTTCAAATCCTCATTCCTCGAAAGCGCACGCCACTACGCTGACTTGGGTGAACACCGCCAGCAGTTCGCGGCCTTCCTGACTTACGCGGCGCTGGGGCCGACCGAGGGTTACACGGTGGAAGAGTTCCGATCCGCGCTTGGGGCGCTTCCTCAAGAGGGATTGGAGGAATCCGCGCAGGCGCTCTCTCAAGCGCTTGAAGGGGCAGGTGATCAGAGGGAAAGTTATTGGAAGAACCGTGTGCAGCCATTCTGGCAACACGTCTGGCCCAAGTCCCGCGACCTTGCCACCCCGCGAATCGCCGAATCGTTGACCCGGCTGATCATTGCTGCCCGATCTGAATTCCCAGAGGCTTTGGCTGCGGTGCAAGACTGGCTGCAACCAATTGAACATCCGCACGACGTTGTGCATCTGCTGCACGAATCGGGTTTATGCAGCCGATTCCCGGCGGATGCACTGAGTCTTCTGGATGCTGTGATTGACGACCAACAGTGGGCCCCTCGGGAATTGGGGCAATGTTTGGACGGGATCGTGCAAGCTGCGCCACTGCTTGCGCAAGACGCCCGATACCAGCGGCTACGAGAGTACTCGCGGAGACGAGGGGTCTGAGGTGGAGGCGACAGATTCCCGCAGCAACCCGCACCAGTGCTCATAAGCTCGGGAGGCCAGTAGGCACATGGTCAACCCACCCGCCACCATCCACCCAAGGGCCCGGCGGCAACGCCGGGCCCTTTGACCTTTGCATGGCGAAGACGCACCCGCAGGCCCTGTGCTCCGAGATGGCCGGCAGCCGCTAACATGGCGCGACCTGCACCGTCCCAGTCCGCCGCCATGAACATCGCCAGCATCCGTACCACCCCCGTGCTCGCCCCGCTGCCGCGGCCGGTGCGCACCGCCTCGGGCACCATAGACCGGTTTCCGCTCGTGCTCATCGACTTGCTCACCGACACCGGCGTCGAGGGCGGGGCCTATGCCCAGGTCTACCTGCCCGAATTGCTGCCCGCGCTGGAGCGCTGTGTCGCGGGCATGGCCGGCATGGTCGTCGGCATGGCGCTCGCGCCGCGCGACGTCCATGCCTTCCTGCTGCGCCGCTGCCGCCTGTTCGGTCTCAAGGGCCTGACCGGCGTGGCCCTGGGAGGCCTGGACATGGCCCTGTGGGACGCCTGGGCGCGCGCCAGGGGGGAGCCGCTGGCGCGCGCCCTCGGCGCCGAGCTGCGCCCGCTCAAGGCCTACAACAGCGTGGGCCTGTACGACGCGCAGTCGGTGGTGGCGATCGCCGAGGAAACCTGTGCCGCCGGCTATGCGGGGCTCAAGATCAAGACCGGGTTTCCGAGCTTCGCGCAGGACCTGTCCGCCGTGCGTGCGGCGCGCCGGGCGCTGGACGACGGCGTGGCGCTGATGGTCGACTACAACCAGTCGCTCGATCCGGTCGAGGCCATGGCGCGCTGCAAGGGGCTGGACGGCGAGGGCCTGGAGTGGATAGAGGAGCCGGTGCTGGCGGACGACCTGGAGGGCTGCGCGCGCATCTCCGACGCAGTGGCCACGCCGATCCAGATCGGCGAGAACTTCCACGGCCCCGCCGAGATGCGCGCGGCGATCGCGGCCCGGGCGATGGACTTGGTGATGCCGGATGCGCAGTACATCCATGGCGTCACCGGCTGGCTGGAGGCGGCCGCGCTGGCGCACCAGGCCGGTCTGCGAATGTCTTCGCACACCTTCCTGGAGGCCAGCTCCCAGCTGCTGTGCGCGACGCCCACCGCCCACTGGCTCGAGGTGCTGGACGCGGCCGGCGGGCTGCGGCGGGCGCCGCTGAAGCTGCGCGACGGGATGCTGCTGCCCTGGGACGCACCCGGCATCGGCCTGGACTGGGACCAGGACGCGGTGGCGCGGCACCGGGTCTGACGGCCCTCGGGGGTTCCCGCTGGCTCAGGGCGCCGCGTCGGGCTCGCCGCAATGCGCCAGGATCTGGGCGCGGGCCGCATCGCGCAGCGCGACCGCGGCGCGCCAGTCAGCGCCCTGGGGTGTCAGGGGCTGGCCCAGGGTCACGGTGATGGGGCCGCGGCGCGGCCGCCAGGTGCCGGCCGGCAGCAGCGCGCGCGTGCCCTCGATCGCGATCGGCAGCACCGGCAGTCCGGCCTCGCAGGCGGCGAGGAAGGCGCCCAAATGGAATTCACGCAGGCCGGCATGCCGCATGAAGGTGCCCTCGGGGAAGACGAACAAGGCGGCGCCGGCGCGCGCCCGCTCGGCCAGGTGGCGGGCGGCTTCCACGCTGCCCTCCAGCACGAAGCGTTCGACGAACTCGGCGCCCAGGCCGCGCAGCAGCAGGCGGGTGCCCGTGCGCTCGAGCAGTTCGCTCTTGGCGACGAACACGAAGGGGCGCGGCAAGGCCGCCATGGCGAGCAGGCCGTCCAGGTAGCTGGCATGGTTGGCCACCGCCACGCAGGCGGTGGCCGGTGGCAGCTGGTCCAGCCCCTGCACGCGCAGCTGCAGGCCGGTCAGGCGCAGCAGCAGGCGTGCGGCCGCGCCGGCGATGCGCCAGCCCAGGGCCGGGCGGCGCAAGGCGACGATGGCCAGCCAGGTCGGCGGCGCGAGCAGGGCCAGCAGGGCCCAGGCCCAGCCGGCCCACAGCAGGTCGATCAGGCGTCCGGTCCAGCGCCTGGCACGCCTGGCCAGCCCTAGCGCCGCCAGCCGCAGCAGTTGCATGCGCACGCTGCGCTGGCTGCCCAGGGCGCCGGCGAGGTAGAGCTCGCGCGTGGCGGCGCGGCGGATCTTGCCGCTCGAGGTCTTGAGCACGCTGTGCGGCGGCGCCAGCACCACCTCGTCCAGCGGCAGGCCGAGCAGGTCCGGCGCCAGCTGCTCGACGGCGCGCTGCAGTTGCTGGCGTTCTTCGGCCGGCTGCAGCCGGGTTTCGACCACGGCCACCAGGCGCTCGCTGGCCGTGGCCGGATCGCTGGCGCCGAACACCGCCACGCAGCCGCGCCGCACGCCGGGCAGGGCGCCCACGGCCTCCTCCAGCTCGTAGGGGTAGAGGTTGCGTCCGCCGCGGATGATCATGTCCTTGACGCGGCCGGTGACGAACAGCTCGCCCTCGGCCAGGTAGCCGAGGTCGCCCGTGTCCAGCCAGTCGCCGCGCCACAGCTTCGCCGTTTCCTCGGGGTTGCGGAAATACCCCGTGGTGGCCGACGGGCCGCGAAACTCGATGCGGCCGACCTGGCGCTCTGGCAGCTCATTTTCCGCGGCGTCGACCACGCGCAATTCGTGTCCGGGCAGCGGCCGGCCGCTGCCGACGAAACGCAGCGCGTCGGCGTCGGCCTCGGCGGCGGGCAGGGCGCGCTGGTCCTGGAAGAAGGGCTCGCGCGCGATGCGGTCGATGCGCGCGCCGCGCCCGGGCAGCGGCACCGTGAGGCCGACCGCGTTTTCGGCCAGGCCATAGGCCGGCGCCATGGCCTCGCGGCGCAGGCCCTGGGCCGCCAGGCGCTCGCAAAAGCGTTCTACCGTATCCGGGCTCACCGGTTCCGCGCCGTTGACCGCGAGCCGCCAGCAGGACAGGTCCAGTCCCGCCAGATCGGCCGCGCTCGCATGGCGCAGCACCAGCTCGTAGGCGAAATTCGGCGCCGCGGACAGGCTGCCGCGGTAGCGGTCGATCACCGACAGCCAGCGCGCCGGGCGGGCCAGGAAGTCCAGCGGCGACATCAGCACCAGCGGGTTGCCGTTGTAGAGGCTGCCGAGCCAGGTGGCGATCAGGCCCATGTCGTGGTAGAGCGGCAGCCAGCTCACGACCACGTCGTCGGCCGTGATCGCCACGGCACGGCTCCAGGCGCGGATGTTGGCGAGCAGGTTGGCGTGGCTGAGCATGACCCCCTTGGGCTTGCCGGTGCTGCCCGAGGTGTACTGCAGCAGGGCCAGGCCGGTCGTGAGGGGCGTGGCCGCGGCCAGGTCGTCGGCGCCCGCGCCCAGCTGCTGCGGCGTGCAGACGCGCTTGAGGCTGGCGGTCTGCGTGGCGAGCAGGCGCGCGACGGCGAGGGCCTCGGTCACGGTGATCAGCACCGGCGCCTGGCAGCTGTCGAGGATGCCGGTCTGGCGCCGCAGGTGGTCTTCGAGCTGCGAGGGGCGCGTCGGCGGGTACATGGGCACCGGCACCCCACCGGCCAGCAGGGCACCGAAGAAGCTGGTGAAGAACGCCAGGCAGGTCGGCAGCATGATGGCCACGGCCTGGCCCGGTGCCAGGCCATCGCGCTGCAGGCCGCAGGCGATGCGGCGCGCGTCATGCAGCAGTTCGCCGTAGCTCAGAGTGCCCAGTTCGGCGCCGTCGCCCAGCAGGCGCACATGCACGCGCTGCGGCGTGCGCGCCGCATGCCATTGCAGGACCTCGACCAGGGTGAGCGCGGCTGTGGGAGCCTCCACCGCGGCGCTGGGCGCAGCCGGCACGGGCTCGGCCTCGGTGGCTGGCGGCGCCTCGGGTTGCGCGCTGAGCAGCGCCGTCAGCAGCTGGCGCGGCGTTTCGGCCTCGGCCAGCGTGGCGGCGGGCAGGCGCACGCCGGCGGCGCGCTCCAGGCGGGCCAGCAGTTCGACGCGTGCCAGGCTGTCCAGGCCCAGGTCGCGCTCGAGGTGGCTGTCCAGTTCGGCGGGGCGCGGCGGCCCGGGGTGGAGTTCGCTCACCAGCTCGCGCAGGATGCGCAGCAGCTCGGTGGCCTCCAGGCG
>NZ_SCMM01000085.1:0-11434 GCF_005503345.1 Ramlibacter sp. 2FC | reverse complement strand
GGAACCACAAGCGTGCGCCGGCGCCGTCCCACGGCCGCACTCGAGGCCCCTGCCCCGACCCCCGAGGCCGCGCCGGCCAGCCGCGCCCGCAAGGCTCGCCCCAACGGCCCCACCAAGCTGTTCGTGCTCGACACCAACGTGCCCATGCACGACCCCATGTGCCTGTTCCGCTTCGAGGAGCACGACATCTTCCTGCCGATGATCGTGCTGGAGGAGCTCGACGGCCACAAGAAGGGCATGACCGAGGTGGCGCGCAACGCGCGGCAGACCAGCCGCTCGCTCGACGCGCTGGCCGCAGCGAAGGGGGCCGACATGGGCCAGGGCCTGCAGCTCGACTGCACCGGCCACCCCGAGGCCGGCGGCAAGCTGTTCTTCCAGACCCAGGTGCTGAACTACACCCTGCCGTCCAGCCTGCCCCAGGGCAAGGCCGACAACCAGATCCTCGGCGTGGTCGAGGCGCTGCGCCAGCAGCATGCGCCGCGCGAGGTGGTGCTGGTGTCCAAGGACATCAACATGCGCGTCAAGGCGCGTGCGCTGGGCTTGGCGGCCGAGGACTACCAGAACGACAAGGCCCTGGACGACGATGACCTGCTCTACGCCGGTGCGCTGGCCCTGCCGACCGACTTCTGGTCCCGCCACAGCAAGACGGTGGAGAGCTGGCAGGAGGGCAGCCACACCTTCTACCGCATCAGCGGCCCCATCGTGCCCAGCCTGCTGATCAACCAGTTCGTCTACTTCGAAGCGCCCGGCGAGCCCAGCCTGTACGCACGCGTGACCGAAATCCGCGGCAAGACCGCCGTGCTCAAGACGCTCAAGGACTTCAACCACCTCAAGAACGCCGTCTGGGGCGTGACCACGCGCAACCGCGAGCAGAACTTCGCGATGAACCTGCTGATGGACCCCGAGGTCGACTTCGTCACCCTGACCGGCACGGCCGGCACCGGCAAGACGCTGATGGCGCTGGCCGCCGGCCTGACCCAGGTGCTGGACGAGCGGCGCTACACCGAGATCATCATGACCCGCGCCACCGTCAGTGTGGGCGAGGACATCGGCTTCCTGCCCGGCACCGAGGAGGAAAAAATGGGCCCCTGGATGGGCGCCCTGGACGACAACCTCGAGTTCCTGGCCAAAGGCGACGGCGGCGGGGCCGGCGAATGGGGGCGCGCCGCCACCAACGAGCTGATCCGCAGCCGCATCAAGATCAAGAGCATGAACTTCATGCGTGGCCGCACCTTCCTCAACAAGTACGTCATCATCGACGAGGCGCAGAACCTCACGCCCAAGCAGATGAAGACGCTGATCACGCGCGCCGGCCCGGGCACCAAGATCATCTGCATGGGCAACCTGGCGCAGATCGACACGCCCTACCTGACCGAGGGCTCCTCGGGCCTGACCTTCGCGGTGGACAAGTTCAAGGGCTGGCCGCACAGCGGCCACATCACGCTGGCGCGCGGCGAGCGCTCGCGCCTGGCGGATTTCGCCAGCGAAGTGCTGTAAGCCCGAGGGCTACCGTGGGCGCCCAAGGGTGCCCGTGCGCCATCATGAGATCGGCACGGCCGCGCCGGCGTCAGAAGTCGTCGCCGCCGACGCCCGCTGCCAGGTTCTCGAACTTGGTGAGCGGCTTGAGGAAGGCCAGCTTGACGGTGCCCGTGGGGCCGTTGCGGTGCTTGCTGATGATCACCTCGGCCACCCCGGGTTCCTTGCTGTCTTTGTTGTAGTAGTCGTCGCGGTAGATGAACATGATCAGGTCCGCGTCCTGCTCGATGGCGCCGGACTCGCGCAGGTCGCTCATCATGGGGCGCTTGTCGGTGCGCGATTCCACGCCACGGCTGAGCTGCGACAGGGCGATCACCGGGCACTTGAGCTCCTTGGCCAGCATCTTGAGGCCGCGCGAGATCTCGCCGACGGCGGTCGCGCGGTTCTCGTCGCTCATGCTGCTGGACACGCTCATCAGCTGCAGGTAGTCGACCACGATCAGGCCCAGCCGGCCGTACTGGCGCGCCAGGCGGCGCGCGTTGGCGCGCAGCTCGCTGGAAGTCAGGCCCGGCGTCTCGTCGATGTGCAGCGACACGTTGCGCAGCTTCTCGATGGCCTCGGTCAGGCGCGGCCACTCGTCGTCGGTCAGCTTGCCGGTGCGCAGATGGCCCTGGTCGATGCGCCCGATCGAGCCCACGATACGCACGGCGAGCTGGGCCGCGCCCATTTCCATGGAGAACACGGCCACCGGCAGGCCCTCGTTCAGCGCCACATGCTCGGCGATGTTGATCGCCAGCGAGGTCTTGCCCATGGACGGCCGCGCGGCCAGCACGATCATGTCCCCGGGCTGCAGGCCCGAGGTCATCTTGTCGAACTCGTAGAAGCCGGTGCGCACGCCCGTGATGTCGTTGGGGTTCTCCGCCATCTCGCTGACGCGGTCTAGCAGTTCGACCACCAGGGACTCCATGCTGTGGAAGCCCTGCTTCATGCGCGAGCCTTCCTCGCCGATGTTGAAGATCTTCTGCTCGGCCTCGTCCAGGATCTTGTCCACCGCCTTGCCCTGCGGGTTGAAGGCATTGGTGGCGATCTCGTCGCTGGCGCTGACCAGCTTGCGCAGGATGGAGCGCTCGCGCACGATCTCGGCGTAGCGGCGGATGTTGCTCGCGCTGGGCACGTACTGCGCCAGCGAGTTCAGGTAGACCAGGCCGCCCATCTCCTCGGCCTTGCCCTGGTTCTGCAGGTGCTCGAACACCGTGATCACGTCGGCCGGCTTGGACGCGTTGATCAGCGCACCCATCGCCGCGTAGATCAGCTTGTGCTCGTGCCGGTAGAAGTCGCCATCGACCAGCAGGTCGCCGACGCGGTCCCAGGCGTTGTTGTCCAGCAGCAGGCCGCCCAGCACGCTCGATTCGGCCTCGATCGAGTGCGGCGGCACGCGCAGCTGTGCCACTTGGCGGTCCAGCGGCAGATCGTCGTGCTCATCGGGAAACGGAGAGGAAAGTACGGCCGACATGGGGAATCCTTGAAGCTGCTGATGCTACGCGCCGCGGGCAGCCGCGTCACGGGATAAGTCTGTTGATAAGCGGTGCAATGCCGGTGACTTGGTCGCTGATCGCTGTGGACAATCGGCCGCCCCAATGAAAAAGGCCGCCTGGCTGAGCCCGGCGGCCTTGATCGGAAAAGGCAGATCAGGCGGTTTCGCCGTACACCGTCACGGTGATGTCCACCAGCACGTCGGTGTGCAGGGAGACGCCCACGGCGCTGTCGCCCACGACTTTGATCGGGCCGCTGGGCATGCGGATCTGCGACTTGACGACCTGGTAGCCCTGCTTGCCCAGCTCTTCGGCGATGTCGTGGTTGGTCACGGAGCCGAACAGGCGGCCATCCACGCCGGCCTTCTGGGTCAGCTTGATGGTGCTGCCGGCGAGCTTCTCGCCCTGGGCCTGGGCTTCGGCCAGCTTGGCGGCGGCGGCCTTTTCCAGTTCGGCACGGCGGGCTTCGAACTCGGCCTTGTTGGCCGCGGTCGCGCGGCGGGCACGGCCGGTCGGGATCAGGAAGTTGCGGGCGTAGCCGTCCTTGACCTTGACGATTTCGCCGAGGTTGCCGAGGTTCACGACCTTGTCGAGCAGAATGATTTGCATGGTCGGTCTCCTTAGACTTTGTGCTGGTCGCTGTACGGCAGCATGGCCAGGAAGCGGGCGCGCTTGATGGCAGTGTTGAGCTGGCGCTGGTAGATCGCGCGCGTGCCGGTCAGGCGCGCGGGGATGATCTTGCCGTTCTCGGCGATGAAGTCACGCAGCGTGTCGATGTCCTTGTAGTCGATTTCCTCGACACCGGTCACCGTGAAGCGGCAAAAGCGCTTGCGCTTGAACAGCAGGGACTGGGTGTTGCGCTTGGGGCGCTTGTCTTTGTTGAACTTTTTGAACGTGGCCATGGGGCCTCCTGAAATTAATCTTGCTGAAACTCTTGGATGTGCAACACGACGTGCTTGCCATTGCGGGGCGTGGCCAGAAAGCCGGTGAAGCGCCAGACGCTACCGACCGCCTGGCGGCCGATGCGCTCAGCCATGGCCCCCAGGGCCACGGCCTTGAGCGCCGCCTTGACCTGCCTGGCCTGCCCCGCCTCCTCGGTGCTGGACTCGTGCTCGAGCCTCAGATCCAGGGCGGGCAGACCGGCCGGTGTGTAGCGCAGGGCATTCAGCTCCGCGATACAGGCAGTCAGCTCGACGCGATTCACGCTCCGCGGGCAAAGCGCCCGTCAGGCGGCGAACTCGGCCTGGCTGGCCTTGCGGGCCTCTTCGCGCTCGACCGTCTTCATCATCGAGGAAGGACCGGTATCGGCCTTCTTCTTCTGCACCGTCAGGTGGCGCAGCACGGCGTCGTTGAACTTGAACGCATGCTCGAGCTCGGCCATCACGTCCTGGTTGGCCTCGATGTTCACGCACAGGTAGTGGGCCTTGCCCAGCTTGTTGATCTGGTAGGCCAGCTGGCGGCGGCCCCAGTCTTCCACGCGGTGCACCTGACCACCGCCGGCGGTGATCATGCCCTTGTAGCGCTCCAGCATGGCCGGAACCTGTTCGCTTTGATCCGGATGGATCAGCAGAATGATTTCATAATGACGCATTGAGACTCCTTGTGGGTCACCCGAAAGGGATTTAGGTAAGAGCTGCCCCCAGCGTCTGTTTGGGGTGCAGCAAGGCGGAACCCGGCATTATAGCCGAATCCGACATCGCCTCGGCCGGCACCCAGGTGCGTCAATCGGCGCTGGCGAGCAAGGCCGCCGCGGGACGGGCACGCCGGTCCAGCAGGCTGCCGCCCCAGGCCACGGCGAAGCCGAACGGCACGCCGAACACGCCCGCCGACACGGGCTGTATGCCGAGCCAAAGCCCCCCGCCGGGCTCCAGCCCCCACCAGGCACGCAGCGCCGGGGCATTGACCAGCATGTAGTACACGGTCAGCCCCAGCCCGCACAGCATGCCGGCCACCACGCCCCGGCGGGTGGTGCCCGGCCAGAAGATGCCCAGCACCATGGCGGGAAAGAAGGCCGCGGCCGCCAGCGAGAACGAGGCCGACACCAGGGCCAGGATTTCCGCGGGCTTCCAGGCGGCCACCAGGGCTGCCACCATGGCCACCGCGAGCAGCGCGAACTTGGACAGGATCACATGGCTTTCGGGGGTGCGGCGGCGCGGCCCGGCGTCTGCCGACATGTCGTGCACCAGCGCGTTGCTGATGGTCAGCAGCAGCCCGTCCGCCGTGGATAGCGCCGCCGCCAGGCCGCCGGCTGCCACCAGGCCGGACACCACGAAGGGCAGCCCGCCCAGCTCCGGCGTGGCCAGCATGATCATGTCGGCGCCGAGCCGGATCTCGCCGAACTGCAGCACGCGGTCGCCGTTGACGTCGGCGACCGAGATCAGCGAGGGGTCGACCCGGGCCCACTGCGCCATCCAGTTCGGCAAGGCGTCGAAGCTGCTGCCGACCAGGCCCTGCATGATCTCGTACTTGACCAGCACCGCCAGCGCCGGCGCGCTCAGGTAGAGCAGCGCGATGAAGAACAGCGACCAGGCCACCGAAGAGCGCGCCTCGCCGACCGAGGGCGTGGTGTAGTAGCGCGTGAGCAGGTGCGGCAGCCCCGCCGTACCCACCATGAGGCAGAACATCAGCGCCAGGAAATTCAGCCGCGAGGTCTGGAAGGCCTTCTGCTCGGCCGGCGTGCCCTGCGGGTCGCCGGCGAAGGCCTGGCTGTGCGGCGGCAGCCCGCCCAGCGGCTTGGCGCGCTCGTAGCTGTCCTGCATGGCACGGGTCCAGAGCTCGCGCGCCGACGCGGCGTCCCTGGGCAGCGCCGCCAGTTCGCGGCGCGCGGCCAGGATCAGCGAGAAATCCGCCCCCTCGGCCCTGAGCATGCGGATCTGCTCCTCCATGCCGGCGCGCTCCTGCTGCATGGCCTGCGTCACGTTCTGCAGCCTGGCCTCGTACATGCGCGCGCGCCGCAGGTACTCGGCGCGCACCTGCTGCTCGGCCGGGGACTCGATCAGCTTCCGCTCCAGGGCGGCGATCTTGGGGATCTGCGAGCCATAGACCAGCGGCGCCAGGGGCGTGCCCAGCTGCTTGTAAGCCAGCCAGGACACCGGGATCAGGAAGGCCAGCAGCAGGATGATGTACTGCGCCACCTGGGTCCAGGTGATGGCGCGCATGCCGCCCAGGAAGGAGCACAGCAGCACGCCGCCCAGGCCCAGCAGGATGCCGATCTCGAACTGCACGCCGGTCAGCCGCGAGGCGATCAGGCCGATGCCGTAGATCTGCGCCACCACATAGGTGAACGAGCACAGCACGGCGGCCAGCGCGGCCAGTCGGCGCGGCCAGCGGCCCCCGAAGCGAAGCCCGAAATAGTCGGGCACGGTATAGAGGCGCAACCGGCGCAGGTGCGGCGCGATCAGCAGCGCCACCAGGCAGAAGCCCCCGGTCCAGCCCATGACGTAGGCCAGGCCGCCAGGCTGCGACTCGGTGCCCGAAAAGCCCTGCAGGTACAAAGCGCCGGCCAGGCTGATGAAGGAGGCGGCGCTCATCCAGTCGGCCGCCGCCGCCATGCCGTTGTAGACCGCCGGGATGCGGCGCCCTGCCACGTAATACTCGTCGGCGTCGGTGGTGCGGCCATAGATGCCGATCACCGCATAGATCATCACGGTGGAAAACAGGAAGATGGGGCCGATCCAGTTGCGCGACAGCCCGCGCTGCTCGGCCCAGGCCATGAGTGCCAGAAACACCAACAGACCCGCCACGAAGCACAGCAGGTTGCGATGCAGGCGCCGCCGGTAGGCGGCATAGGTCAGCACCGGGCCGGGCTCAGCCATGGTCCTCGAGGTCGGGCATGTCCGCTTCCAGCCGGTTCATGAACCAGGCGTAAAGGGCAACCACGCCAATGAACACCAGCACCGCCCCCTGCGCCGCGATCCAGTAGTTGACCGGCCAGCCGGCCAGGTCGAACTGGAGGTCGCGCGCGAAGAAGCAGACTCCGAAGGAGACGGCCGCCCAGGCCAGCAACAGCACGGCCTTGAGCGCCAGGGCGGCGGATGAATGGGGCCGCTGCTCCGGAGCGGTCGTGGTCATCCGCGGATCATCGCACGGCCGCACCGCGGCGGCCGTAGGTGTTTGCGATCACTGGCCGAGCTGGGTCCAGGTCTCGATCACGCTGTCGGGGTTCAGCGAGATCGAGCTGATGCCCTGCTCCATCAGCCAGCGCGCGAAGTCCGGGTGGTCGCTGGGGCCCTGGCCGCAGATGCCGATGTACTTGCCCTGGGCGCGGCAGGCCCGGATGGCCTGGCCGACCAGGGCCGAGACCGCGGGATCGCGCTCGTCGAAGTCGGCCGCCAGCAGCTCCAGGCCGGAATCGCGGTCCAGGCCCAGGGTGAGCTGGGTCAGGTCGTTCGAGCCGATCGAGAAGCCGTCGAAGAACTCGAGGAAGCGCTCGGCCAGGATGGCATTGCTCGGCACCTCGCACATCATGATCAGCTTGAGCGCGCCGGAGCCGGAGGCGTCCCCGCCTTGGCCGCGCTTGAGCCCGTGCTGGGCCAGCAGCTGGGTCACGCGCTCGGCCTGGCCCAGGGTGCGCACGAAGGGCACCATCACCTGCACGTTGGTCAGGCCCATGTCGTTGCGCACGCGCTTGAGCGCCTCGCACTCCATGGCGAAGGCCTCGCCGAAGTCCTGGCTGATGTAGCGCGCCGCGCCGCGGAAGCCCAGCATGGGGTTCTCTTCCTCGGGCTCGTAGCGGCTGCCGCCGATCAGCTTGCGGTACTCGTTGCTCTTGAAGTCCGACAGGCGCACGATCACTGGCTTGGGCCAGAAGGCCGCGGCGATGGTGGCCACGCCCTCGGCGACCTTGTCCACGTAGAAGGCGCGCGGCGAGGCATGGCCGCGCGCCACCGACTCGACGGCCTTCTTGAGGTCGGCGTCGATGTTCGGGTAGTCCAGGATGGCCTTGGGGTGCACGCCTATGTTGTTGTTGATGATGAACTCCAGGCGCGCCAGGCCCACGCCGGCGTTGGGCAGCTGGGCGAAGTCGAAGGCCAGCTGCGGGTTGCCCACGTTCATCATGATCTTGGTGGCTATGGCGGGCATCTCGCCGCGCTGCACCTCGCTGACCTCGGTCTCCAGCAGGCCATCGTAGATGTAGCCGGTGTCGCCCTCGGCGCAGCTCACCGTGACCAGGGTGCCGTCCTTGAGCTGCTCGGTGGCGTGGCCGCAGCCGACCACGGCCGGGATGCCGAGCTCGCGCGCGATGATGGCGGCGTGGCAGGTGCGGCCGCCACGGTTGGTCACGATGGCGCTGGCGCGCTTCATCACCGGCTCCCAGTTCGGGTCGGTCATGTCGGTGACCAGCACGTCGCCGGGCTGGACCTGGTCCATCTCGGCGATGCTGTGCACCAGGCGCACCGGGCCGGTGCCGATCTTCTGGCCAATGGCGCGGCCCTCGGCCAGCACCGCGCCCTTGCCCTTGAGCTTGTAGCGCAGCTCGGCCTTGCCCTGCTGCTGGCTCTTCACGGTCTCGGGGCGCGCCTGCAGGATGTAGAGCTGGCCGTCGCTGCCGTCCTTGCCCCATTCGATGTCCATGGGGCGGCCGTAGTGCCGCTCGATCACCACGGCGTAGCGCGCCAGCTGCTCGACGTCGGCGTCGCTCAGCGAGTAGCGGTTGCGCTGCTCGGTCGGCACGTCCACCGTCTTGACCAGCTTGCCGCTCGCGGCTTTTTCCTCCGGCGTGGCGAACACCATCTCGATCAGCTTGGAGCCCAGGCTGCGGCGGATCACGGCCTTCTTGCCGGCCTCGAGCATGGGCTTGTGCACGTAGAACTCGTCGGGGTTCACGGCGCCCTGCACCACGGTCTCGCCCAGGCCATAGCTGGAAGTGATGAACACCACGTCCTCGAAACCGGATTCGGTGTCGATGGTGAACATCACGCCGGCGGCGCCCAGGTCGGAGCGCACCATGCGTTGCACGCCGGCCGACAGGGCCACGTCGGCATGGGCGAAGCCCTTGTGCACGCGGTAGCTGATCGCGCGGTCGTTGTACAGGGAGGCGAACACCTCCTTCATCTTGTGCAGCACCTGCTCGATGCCCACCACGTTGAGGAAGGTTTCCTGCTGGCCGGCGAACGAGGCGTCGGGCAGGTCCTCGGCCGTGGCCGAGGAGCGCACGGCGAACGAGGCCTGCGCGTTGCCCTCGCTGAGCTTGGCGAAGGCCTCGCGGATGGCTTTCTCCAGATCGGCCGGGAAGGGCTGGGCCTCGACCATGGCCCGGATCTCGGCGCCGGCCGCCGCCAGCGCGCGCACGTCCTCCGTGTCCAGCACGTCGAGCCGGGCGTTGATGCGCTCGCTCAGGCCGTCGTATTTGAGGAACTCGCGGAAGGCATGGGCCGTGGTCGCGAAGCCGGTGGGCACGCGCACGCCCTGGGGCAGCTGCGAGATCATCTCGCCGAGGCTGGCGTTCTTGCCGCCAACGACCTCGACGTCGCTCATTCTCAGGTTCTCAAACGGTACGACCAAGGCGGTCGCGCTGTAGAGTGCAGACATGGGAAAGCTCCAGAAGTTGAAACTGGGTCTGCGCGCCGCCTCACGCGGGCGACGCTCATGCCGGCCATTCGACTTTGGTGTTCTTGTAATGGGTCGGGGCGCTGCATGACAGAATTCGTTGCTTGCGCGTGATTGTAGGGGCTGTCACCACAGGCCCGCCAAAACGTTCGAGGCGCCCTTTTGCTTTTGTATATCCAGCCAGCCATGCACAACCGCACCGTCTTCTTCGTCTCCGACGGCACCGGCATCACGGCCGAAACCTTCGGCAACGCCATCCTGGCCCAGTTCGAGATGAAGCCGCGCCATGTGCGCCTGCCCTTCATCGACACGGTCGACAAGGCCCACCAGGCGGTGCGCCAGATCAACCACACCGGTGAGGTCGAAGGCCGCAAACCCATCGTGTTCACCACCCTGGTCAACATGGAGGTGCTCAAGGTGATCCAGGACGGCTGCCAGGGCATGCTGCTGGACATGTTCGGCACCTTCGTGCACCCGCTGGAGCAGGAGCTGGGCATCAAGTCCCACCACCGCGTGGGCCGCTTCAGCGACGTGAGCAAGAGCAAGGAATACCACGACCGCATCGAGGCCATCAACTTCAGCCTGGCACACGACGACGGCCAGTCCAACCGCGACCTGCAGGCGGCCGACGTGATCCTGGTCGGCGTGAGCCGCAGCGGCAAGACCCCGACCAGCCTCTACCTGGCCATGCAGCACGGCCTCAAGGCCGCCAACTACCCGCTGATCCCCGAGGATTTCGAGCGCCGCCAGCTGCCGGCGGCCCTGGTGCCGCACCGCGGCAAGATCTTCGGCCTGACCATCCATCCCGATCGCCTGTCCGAGATCCGCAACGAGCGCCGCCCCAACTCGCGCTACGCCAGCCTGGCCAACTGCCGCATGGAGGTCTCCGAGGCCGAGGCCATGATGCGCCGCGCCGGCATACGCTGGCTGTCGACCACCACCAAATCGATCGAGGAAATCGCCACCACCATCCTGCAGGAGCTGCGACCGGAGCGGCTCACCTACTAGAAATCGGCCTGCGCGATGCGGATCGAGAACGCGTCTCAGACGCACCCTCAGCCCGCAGGCCCCGACAGGGTCTTGCCCTTGCAGGCGAGCGGGCTTGCCCCGACAATCGCCGCGACCACAACACCAAGGAAGCGACCATGAAAGGCGACGCCCAAGTCATTGCCCATCTGCAGGCCCAGCTCAAGAACGAGCTGACCGCCATCAACCAGTACTTCGTCCACTACCGCATGCTCAAGCACTGGGGGCTGGACAAGCTGGCCAAGAAGGAATACGAGGAGTCGATCGGCGAGATGAAGCACGCCGACAAGCTGATGGACCGCATCTTCGTGCTCGACGGCCTGCCCAACCTGCAGGACCTGGGCAAGCTGGCCATAGGCGAGGACGTGCCCGAGATCCTGCGCTGCGACCTGGGTTCCGAGCAAGGCGCCCAGGCCACGATCAAGGAAGGCATCGCCTACTGCGAGAGCGTGCGCGACTATGTCTCGCGCGACCTGCTGCAGGACATCCTGGACGACACCGAGGAGCACATCGACTTCCTGGAGACCCAGATCGGGCTGGTCGACCAGGTCGGGCTGCAGAACTACCTGCAAAGCCTGATGGGCGATCCGAGCTGAGGCGGGCCGCCGCTGACGACAGCCCGTGACCCCGGGCCCGACCGGGCCAGTCACGGGCATTTTTTTACAAACATAACGAGAATGATTCGCATTCGTTTACAATGCCGCGATTCATTCTCCCGCCAGCCATGCCGCGCGGGCCCGGCCCGGGCCCCGGTTGTAGCCAGCCGTTCACCCAAAACCCAAGGCTACGACCATGTCCAGACCCCATCGCGCCAAGCGCCGCCCGCAGGCCTCCCGGCCCGCCCCCGCCTC
>NZ_SCMM01000084.1:0-11448 GCF_005503345.1 Ramlibacter sp. 2FC | reverse complement strand
CTCCATCACGAGCTTGCGATTGCGTATCGGCGCTCTGCTGGCTCGTGACCTGCCCCGATGTCCCTGTTGTCTTCGGCATCAACGAGCACAAAATATATAACACAGTAAAACTAGTTCTCGGTCGGGATCGGAAGCAGAGCATCTGCTCTGTAAGATCGCGCACTGCCGAGTTGAGTGTCGGCAAAGGGCAGCAGCGCCAGTTTGGTCCCCTGACCAGCAGACATACGGTCAGCCCCTGATGCCGGCAGGCATTGCAGTGCGATGACCGACTGGTTCGGAGAAGTCGTCACCGCGCTCGGGCACCGAGTTACGTCTGCTGTTCCTTGGAACCGGTCGTTGGCGACACGATTTTCCTGGTGGGCGAGCGACCGGAAATGGCCGTTCCCGCGCATAGGCGAACAGCCGGTCTTCTTGACAGCGAGCGGCAGCACCAGGGGCTCGCCCATTGAAGATCCGATCTTCACCGCAACGTCATCCATCGCTTTCTGGCCGGGCGCGAACATCGAACGCCTTCCGCAGCGGCCCACCGTCATTCGCTTGGCTGAACGGGTTTGCGACGGCGCACCCTCGATACGTCCGGAGCGCAACGGCCTATCTCCCAATGGGCAGGCTCCGCAAGATCATGAGACCGGGCCCGCTGCGCGATCGTCGTTGCCTGGTCGAAGCGGCCCGTGGCGCCGCGATGGCCGCCGTTCCTGCGCACGCTCACGAACGCAGTGCCTACGCGCCGGATCAGGCCGTTTCGGCGGCGTCGAAGTCGAGCTCGATGCGGGCGCCGTTAGGGTCGTGGCAGAACAGCTGCCAGGGGCCGTCTTCGGACTGGCGCCTGAGCGTGAAGGGCACGGCGGCGGCCTCCAGGCGCGCCTTCAGTGCGGCCAGGCCGCGCGCCGTGAAGGCCACATGGTCGATCACGCCGGCGCGCCCGGGCGGCAGCGCCCGGCCCGCGACGATGTGCAGCACGGGCCGGCCGCCGGCGTAGAGCCAGGCCCCGGCCACGCCGAGTTCGGGCCGCGGGCCCGGGTGCAGTTCCAGCAGCTCGCCATAGAACGCGAGGGTGCGCTCAAGGTCTTCGGCCAGCACGGTGGCGTGGTTCAGTCCCTCGATCAAGATCAGTCCTTGAGGTGTAGGGCGAAGAAGGCCAGGGTGCGCTCCCAGGCCAGCTTGGCGGCCGCGGCGTCGTAGCGCGGCGTGGTGTCGTTGTGGAAGCCGTGCTGGACGCCGGGGTACTGGTAGGCCTGGTAGCGCACGTGGGCGGCCTTGAGCGCGGCCTCGTAGGCCGGCCAGGCGGCGTTGATGCGCTCGTCCATGCCGGCGAAATGGATCAGCAGCGGCGCCTTGACCTTGGCCGCGTCCTGCGCCGGCGGATGGTCGCCGTAGAAGGGCACGGCGGCCTCCAGGTCGGGCAGGCGGGTGGCCAGCCGGTGGGCAATGCCGCCGCCCCAGCAGAAGCCGACCACGCCGACCTCGCCCGTGCTCTCGGCACGCACCTTCAGCCACTGGGCGGCGGCAACGAAGTCTTCGGCGGTCTTGGCCTGGTCGAGTTGGGCGAACAGCCCGCGCGCCTTGTCCTCGTCGCCCGGGTAGCCGCCCAGCGGCGTGAGCGCGTCGGGCGCGAAGGCGAGGTAGCCTTCCAGCGCGAGGCGGCGGCAGATGTCCTCGATGTGGGGGTTCAGGCCGCGGTTCTCGTGCACCACCAGCACGGCCGGCAGCTTGGCCCTAGCCTTGGCCGGCCGGCACAGGTAGCCCTGGACCCGGCCGTAACCGGCAGGCGAGGGGTAGTCGAGGCGCTGGGTCTTGAGGCGGCGGTCGTCGGCCGGCACCACGGTGGCGTCGGCGAAGTCGGGGCTCAGCGCGGCCAGCAGGCCGGCCGCCGTGAGGCCGCCCACGGCGAACTTGCGCGCCCCCTCGAGGAAGCCGCGGCGGTCGATGTCGCCGTGCACGTAGGCATCAAAAAGGATCAGCAGTTCCTGGTCGAAATCGGCAGCGGTCAGGCGCGGCACGGCGGTCTCCCCGGCAAAAAAGCGCAGGATAGCCGAAAGCCGGCGCGCCTGCAGCGCGGCGCGTCAGCCGCCTGCGCCGGCCGCCGTCATCGCCAGGGCCACCTCCTGGGCGCCCTGGGCCGAGCCGCTGTGCGGCACGCTTTCGCCCTGGCGGTCGCAGACCTCGGCCAGGCGTTCGGCCAGGCGCTCGGGCGTGTCGGGCGCCAGCCCCAGGTGCAGGCCCCGGGTCAGCGTCACATGGGCGGCCTCGAAGCTGCCGGCGCCCGCGCAGAGGATGGTGCGATTGGGCGCGTCCTGGCTGGCCATCACCAGCATGGCCGGCACCACGGCTTCGGGCCTGAGCGCGCGCAGCACCTCGTCGGGCATCAGGCCCTCGGTCATGCGCGTGGCGGCCGTGGGCGCCAGGCAGTTGACGCGGATGTCGTGCTTGGTGCCTTCCAGGCTCAAGGTCTGCATCAGGCCCGCCAGGGCCATCTTGGCGGCGCCGTAGTTGCTCTGTCCGAAGTTGCCGTACAGGCCACTGGACGAGGTGGTCATCACGATGCGGCCGTACTTCTGCGCAATCATCAGCGCCCAGACGGCCTTGGTGCAATGCACGGCGCCCATGACATGGACTTCCATCACGCCGCGGAAGTCCTCGACGTCCATCTTGGCGAAGGTCTTGTCGCGCAGGATGCCGGCGTTGTTGACCAGGATGTCGACCCGGCCCCAGGCGTCCACCGCCTGCTGCACCATGGCCTGCACGGCACCGAAGTCGGTCACCGAGGCCGTGCTGGCGATGGCCTCGCCGCCCGCCTTGCGGATCTGGTCCGCCACGGCCTGCGCCGCGCCGCCGTCGCCCCCGGTGCCGCTGACGCTGCCGCCCAGGTCGTTGACCACCACCTTGGCGCCGCGCGCGGCCAGGGCCAGCGCGTGCTGACGGCCCAGGCCGCCGCCGGCACCCGTCACGATGGCCACGCGGCCTTTGAAGTCGATGCTCATCTTGGTTTCCTCTGCGGGGCGCGGATCGGCCGGGTTGGCGAACTCTGCTAGCCTGTCACTTTAATCGACGGCCGCCGCGCGGGCTGTGCCGCACCGGACAGGAAGAACACCATGGAACTCAATACCGAAGTCGTGACCACGCCGCCCAGACCGGCCGCCACGGTGGTCCTGCTGCGCGACGGCGCCCAGGGCCTGGAGGCCTTCCTGCTGCGCCGGCACGGCGCCTCCGACGTGCTGGGCGGCGTCTACGTGTTTCCCGGCGGCAAGCTCGACGCCGCCGACAGCGGGCCGGCGCTGGCGGCGCGGCTGGACCAGGAGCCAGAGGCCCTGCATGCCGCGCTCGGCGAGCCGGACACGGATGCCGGCATGGCGGCGGGCCTGTTCGTGGCCGCGCTGCGCGAGGCCTTCGAGGAATGCGGCGTGCTGTTCGCCGAGAGCGCGGCCGGCCACGCGGTCGACACCGCGCGCGCCGCGGCCCTGCTGCGCGAGGGCCTGTCCTTCGGCGAGCTGCTGGCGGGCCTGGCCCTGCGCCTGCAGACCCGCGCCCTGCTGCCCTGGTCGCGCTGGATCACGCCGCGCCAGCCCTCGATCACCAACAAGCGCTTCGACACGCGCTTCTTCGTCGCCGCCCTGCCGCCCGGACAGACCGCGCAGCACGACGACCACGAGACCACGGACAGCGTCTGGCTGGCGCCGCGCGCCGCGCTCGAGCAGTACCGCGACGGCCAGATCGACATGATCGCGCCGCAGATCATGAGCCTGGCCCACCTGGCACGCCATGCCAGCGTGGCCAGCGTGCTCGAGGCCGCGCGCCTGCGCCCGCCGCCGCTGATCGAGCCCCAGCCTTTCGAGGAGGACGGCATGCGCGTGATCTGCTATCCCGGCGACCCGCGCCACCCGGTGCGCGAGCGCGCCCTGCCCGGCCCCACGCGGCTGTGCTTTCGCAACAAGCGCTTCGAGCCCATGCAGGGCTTCGACGAATTGCTGGGCTGAGCGCCCGGAACGCTGCGCAAGCCTCAGGCTGCGGCCAGCGCCGCCGGCGCGGCGGCCAGCCCCTGGCCGCCGAGCTTCAGCGTCTCGGAAGGCAGCTCGTCGAACATCAGCTTGTAGTGCCGCGTGAAATGGCTGGCGCTGCTGAAGCCCAGCATGGAGGCGACACCGGTGATGGGCTGGTCGGCATGCAGCTTGAGCGCGCGCCGCGCCTCGTTCAGGCGCAGGGCCCGCAGGTAGGCCTGAGGCGTGGTGTACAGGAATTCCTCGAAGCAGTACTGCAGCGTGCGGCGGCTGGCGAAGGCGGCGGCGCAGATCTCGGGCACGCCGATGTCGTTGTGCAGGTTGGCCTGCATGAAATCGATCGCGCGCTTGACGATGCGCTGGCGGTTGCTGGCGCGCCGGGGGATGGTCGAGGCATGCTCGCTTCGGTTGCCGGACATGGCCAGCAGCACGGCCTGGGTCAGCGTGGACGACAGCAGCTCGGCCTCGTGTTCGCGGTCGGGGATCAGGTCCAGCCGACGCGTGGTTTCGCTGTTGACGGCCAGCAGCATATGGCGGATCGCCGCCGCCACCTCGGGCACGAGCTCCAGGCTGCGCTGGCGCTCGGCGCGCTCCAGCCACTCGATCTTGGCGGGCGCGAGCCGCGCCTCGAGCATGGCGCGGTGCACCGAAACGCCGATCAGGTCGAGCTCGCCGGCCGACATCACGTCGTACTCCTCCCGGCCCGACAGCACCATCAGCGACTCGCGCTCCAGGGGCTGGCCCGCGAACACCGAGCCGGGTTCCACCGCCAGGGGAATGGCCAGGACCAGGTGGTCCGCGGGCGGCTTGATCTGCTCGCGCAGCTGACGGTTGGTGTGCTCGCGCAGCAGCACGCCGTCGGACATCACCATCTGCCAGACCGAGCCCTGGAAGCGCCCACAGCCCAGCTGATCGTAGCGCTGGGTCCAGCCCGCCAGGGCATAGGCCTGGTCATCGACATCCTCGGTTCGGTACTGGCGCAGCATGGCCATCGGTTCGTCCTCGTCACCTTGTTTTCGATACGAACCATACGCCCAAGCACTGGCCGCGGCAATCCGTACTTTCTCTGCAAACGCGCTTCCATCGCGCTCACGCCGGGTCGAGCCTGACGATGCGCACGCCGGTGGCGCTGGCCACGGCCAGCGCGCCCGAAGGCAGGAACACCGCGCCGGTCAGCGTGGCGCGGTCGGCGAGCTGGCGCAGCGCCAGCGTCGCGCCGCCATCCCGGCTCGTCACCAGCGTGCCGTCGACGCCGACCAGCGCGAGGGTGGCCGCGCCGCCTTGCGCGATCGCCGTCAGCGAGCCGGCGCCGGCAATCGCCTGGTGCGTCCAGCTGCGTCCGTCGTCGCTGCTGCGCACGATGTTGCCGCGCATGCCGCAGGCGAGCAGCGCGCCGCCGGGCAAGGCCGCGCCATGCCACAGCGATCCCGCGTACGGCGTTTTGACCGCCTGCCAATGCTCGCCGCGGTCGTCGCTGCGCAGCACATGCCCGCCTTCGGCGGCGATCAGCCAGGTCGACGCGCCCGAGGTGAAGATGCGGTTGAGGTGGCGCTCGCCTTCTTCGCCGGCGATCAGTTCGCGGCGCTGCCAGCTCGCGCCGCCGTCCGCGGTGGCGAGCGCAAGGCCGAAGCCGCCCACCGCGAGCCCGCGGCCGTCGGCGCCGACATGGATGGACAGCAGCACGTCCTTGCCGTCGGCCTGGCCGAAGACGGGCTGCCAGCTCTCGCCGCCGTCCTTGGACCCGAGGATGACGCCGCCGTGGCCGACCGCCCACAGCTGGCGCTCGCCGAGCGCCAGCACGGCGGTGAGCGTGGCGCGGGTGGGCACCGACCGGGCCTGGCGCCACTGCCGGCCCTGATCATCGGACAGCAGCACATGGCCGCGCTCGCCGACCGCGACCAGGCGGTCGCCGGCCCGCGCGATGTCGAGGCAGGCGCTCCTGGCCGCGAGCGCTCGCGTGCGTGCGGCGCCGTCACGGGCCGCCTGGCCGTGCCCGAGCGAGGGGATGGCGCAGGCCGCCGGCCAAAGCAGGGCGTGCCGGCGCGTGATGCGATGGAGGGACATCTCTGGTATCTCCTGCTCAGTGCGCCATGAACGGCCGGTGCACCGGACCGCGACGCGGAATCAGCGTATCGATGAACACCGCCAGTGCGGGCAGCAGGGTGATCGCCATCACCATGTTGAGCATGAACATGAAGGCCAGCAGCAGGCCCATGTCGGCCTGGAACTTCAGGGGCGAGAAGACCCAGGTCGCAACGCCGACCGAGAGCGTCAGCGCGGTGAACACGGTGGCGATGCCGGTCTCGGACAGGGCGCGGCGGAACGCCGGCACGATGGCGATGCCCTCGGCCAGGTACAGCTGCAGACGGTTGTAGATGTAGAACGCGTAGTCGACGCCTATGCCCACCGCGAGCACCATCACCGGCAGCGTCGCCACGGTGAGGCCGATGTCCAGCGCCTTCATGAACCAGTAGCCGACGAAGGTGGCCAGCGTCAGCGGCAGGCAGCAGGCGACGACGGCGCGCCAGTCGCGGTAGGTCAGGAACACCAGCACGACGATGGTGCCGTAGACATACAGCATCATCGGCAGCTCGGTGGCTTCCAGGACTTCGTTGGTCGCGGCCTGCACACCGGCGTTGCCGCTGGCCAGGCGGACCGTGACGCCGTCGAGCGCCTCCCCGGCCCGGTAGGCCTTGACCACGCCGACCGCGCGCTTGATCGTCTCCGCCTTGTGGTCGCTCAGGTAGGCGTTGATCGGCAGCACCGTGCAGCGCGGGTCGTACAGCCCCGAGCCCTCGCCGACCAGGCCGATCAAGCTGGCCATGGCGCGCGCATCGCGCGGCATGTCGCCCCACTTCGGGTTGCCCTCGCTGAAGCCCGCCGCGCCGAGCTTGACCAGCCCCGGCAGCGCCGCCGTGCCGATCACGCCGGGGGTGTTCGCCAGCTCCCACGCGAGCTCGTCCAGGTAGGCCATCTTGCGCCAGTCGTAGCAGCCCTCGGGCGGGGTCTCGCTGACCACGGTCAGCACGTCCAGCCCGACCGAGAACTTCTCGGCAATGCCGACCGCATCGCGGTTGTAGCGCGCGCTGTCGCGCAGCTCGGGCGCGCCGGGCTGCACGTAGCCGATGTGGCGGTCGCGGCTCTGCCACACCGCCAGCGCGAACAGCGCCGCGCCGCCGATCACCAGCCACCGGGCGACCTGCGGGTCGGCAACCCGGGCGAGCGCAGCGAT
The DNA here is from genome assembly GCF_005503345.1 of Ramlibacter sp. 2FC. Taxonomy (NCBI): domain Bacteria; kingdom Pseudomonadati; phylum Pseudomonadota; class Betaproteobacteria; order Burkholderiales; family Comamonadaceae; genus Ramlibacter; species Ramlibacter sp. 2FC. Next base: position 4,221 of record NZ_SCMM01000084.1, on the reverse strand, counting down.
GCTCGCTTCGCGCCGTTCGCGCATCGCCTGCATGCGCCCTGCGTAACCTGGTCCCAGCCGCACGTAGGACACCACCACCGGCAGCATCACGAGGTTGGTGACGATCTTGTAGGCGACGCCGAGCGAGGCCGTGATCGCCAGCTCGCGGATCATAGGGATCGGGATCAGCAGCAGCGTCGCGAAGCCAACGAAGGCCGTCACCAGCGCCATGGTGCCCGGCACCAGCAGGCCGCCGAAGCTCGCGCGCGCCGCGTCGGACACCGGCCGCCCGGCGCTGACCTCGCGCGAGATGTAGTTGATCTGCTGCACGCCGTGCGACACGCCGATCGCGAACACCAGGAACGGCACCAGCACCGCCAGCGGGTCCAGCCCGTAGCCGAACAGCTGCAGCGTGCCGAACTGCCATACCAGCGACACCAGGGAGCACAGCAGCGTGGCCGCGGTGAAGGCCCAGGAGCGGCAGTACCAGTACACCGCGAGCGCGGTCAGCACGAAGGCCAGCGCGAAGAACAGCAGCACACCCTTGGCACCCTCGGCGATGTCGCTGATCTGCTTGGCGAAGCCGATGATGCGGATCTCGATGTCGGCGTCCTCGAACCTGGCGCGCAGCTCGCGCTCGATCTTGGGGCCGAGCGCGATGTAGTCCGTGGCTTCGCGCGTTCTCGGATCGGCGTCGAGCAGGTCGGCGGTGACCATCGCGCCCGAGAAATCGCTGGCGACCAGGCTGCCCACGTAGCCGCCCTGGATGACGTTGTCGCGGATCCTGGCCACCGTGCCCGCGTCGAGCTTCTCGGGCGTCACGTCGCCGCCGATCACGTCGCGCGCCTCGTAGCCCTCCTCGGTGACCTGCATCACGCGCGTGTTGGGCGTCCACAGCGAGGTGACCGTGCGGCGGTCCACGCCCGGCAGGTACAGCAGGGCCTGCGTCACGTCGTTCAGGCGGCGCAGCGTCTCGGGCCGCCAGATGTCGCCCTGGCGCGCATGGACGACGACGATCAGGCGGTTCGCGCCGAACAGCACGTCCTTGTACTTGACGAAGGTGTCCGTGTACTCGTGGCCCAGGGGCAGCTGCTTGCCGAAGCCCGCCGTCATCTGCAGCCGGGCACCGAAGAATGCCATCACCGCGGTGATGGCCGCGAGCGCGATCAGGACCGCGGCACGGTGGCCGAAGACCAGGCGCTCGATCGCGCGTACCAGTTTGGAAAGCATCGAAATCCTTGCGAAAGGCCGGGAAGCGCTGGCTTCAGAAGCTGTAGGACAGGCTGACCGAGAGGTTGTCGCGGTCGCGCACGATGTTGCTCAGGCCGCCGCCGAAGAACTTGGCGTAGCCGACCTGGGCTTTCCAGACCGAGCTGTTGTCGAAGTTCAGCCCGAGGTACAGCGACTTGCGGCCCTGGACGAAGGGCAGCGTGTTGGGCGAGACGCCCATCGCGTCGTGCGTGAAGACCGTGACCTGGGTCATGTTCCAGTCACTGCCACCCACCCGCGGGTAGCTCAGGTCGAGCTCGAGCGCGTAGCCGGCCGAGGTTTTGGTCGGCGACTTGTACGAGGGGAAGATCAGGTACGGGACCTCGCCGACCCTGAGGTTCGGGTAATGGGTCACCGCCACCTCGGCCAGCAGCGTCGCCTCGGCGGCGCCGAGCGCCTTCATGAGCGCACCCATGGGCGAGTTGACTTCGACGAAGTACAGCGCGGTCAGGTGGGCCTGGAGCTTCTTCTCCTCGGTGAAGCCGCGCACCGTGATGCGGCCGTTGGCATCGGCGTTGGCCGGGTCGAAGATGCTGTGCTTGCCTGCGAAGGGCACGCTGCCGTCGATCGCGACCGAATCGCGCGGCCGGTACGACAGCTCGCCGCCGACCGCGACCGGACCGGCCTTGGTGTTGAACGAGGCACCGAACAGGTTCTTGTCCTTGCCGTACTCGTTGTAGTAGCCGATGCCGGCGACGTTCTGCGCCAGAAAGGCCGGATCGGTGAACAGCGTCGTGAATGGCAGCTTGTCGTGGTAGCGCTGGTAGTAGAGCGCGTATTCGGTGTCGGCGCCGCGCGGCTTGAAACGGGCCGCCAGGCCGAACTGCCGGCCCTTGGGCGGCTTGCGGTCGGCTTCGAAGCCGACCACGTTGACACCGGGCTGGATGCGGTCGCCGAAGTCGCCGCAGGGCGTAGGCGGCGTGCACAGGCCGAACCCGCTCAGCGACGAGCTCGGGATGTAGGCCGCGCGCTGGCCGGCGCCGACGACATCGGCCCCGGAGAAGAAGGTGCCGACCGGATCGAAGCGGAACGCGTTCCAGCGGAACTGGTAGTAGGCTTCGGCGCTGAGGCTGTCGGTCAGTCCGGTGTTGACGCTCAGCATCGGCGCCGGGCGCAGGATCTCCTTGACCTGCGTGCCGGGCGTGTGCAGCTTGCGCAGGTCGAAGGCGTTGATCTGGTTGATGCCGCCTATGATGAAGATGTCCTCGCCCCAGCTCAGCACCTGGTTGCCCAGGCGCACGGTGGCCGTGCGGTTGTCCAGCCACTTGAGGTCCTTGGAGAGCCAGGCGTCGAGCAGGGTGAGGTTGCGCGTCGCGATGTCCTTGGCGTCGTCCGACAGCGGCGTGCGCCGCGTGTGGCCGGCGCGGGCGTCGCCGACCCAGGTCGCGCGCGCCAGCGCGCGCCAGCCGTCGGTCGTCTTCAGGCCCAGCTCGTGCGTGCCCTTGAGCGCCGCCGAGACGAGGTCGCCGCGGTGGTAGTTGAGATTGCCGTCGTCGCCATTGAGCAGGTTGAAGTCGGGATTGGCCGCGCCGTCGTTGCCCGGCCCGTTGATCAGGGATCCCAGCGCCGCCCCGGTCGGCACCAGGCCGCCGTTGTCGTTGCCGATCGCCGTGCGCGAGGGCTTCTCGGTACGCCATTGCAGGCCGTAGGAGATGGTCGAGCCGAAGTCGATTTCGGTGCCGTTCTCGGTGGTCGTGCGCACCGCGTGGGCCGGCGCGCCGGCCAGTGCCAGCGCGACGGCCGCCGCCGCCGCGCCGTGAAAGCGCAAGGAGGAACCCGTGTTGGTTTTCATGTTGTCCTGCTTCGACGGGCGTCAGCGCGATCCGGCCCGACGCAGCTCGTCGGGGTTGAACTTGTTGGCGTCGATGCGGCCCTCGCGGCCGGCCAGCCAGTCGGTCTTGCCTTCCTGCGGCATGTTGTCGGCCATGTAGCGGCCGACGTTGAGGTCGTAGACCGTGTAGCCCTGGTACACGCAGGCCGGCAGCTCCCAGGCGGTGTAGGGGTAGGACTCCTGTACCCGCCACACCTTGCCCTGGGCGTCGTACAGGTCGGCCGCGACCATCATCCAGGTGTCCTCGTCGAGGTAGATCACGCGCCTGGGGAACTGATGGCGCTGTCCCTGCTTGACGCTGGCCTCGATCTTCCAGACGCGGTGCGCCTCGTAGCGGATCAGCTCGCGCCTGGGCGACTCGGGTCCGAAGACCTCGGCCAGCTTCTTGCTCTGGTCGTTGAAGCGGAAGGTGTTGTAGGGGATGAACATCTCCTGCTTGCCGACCAGCTTCCAGTCGTAGCGGTCGAGCCGCCCGCCGAACATGGGGTACTGGTCCACCGCGAGCAGGTTCTCGTAGCCGGGCACCGGGTTGTCGTAGGAGAAGGTCGGTGCGCGGCGCACGCGGCGCTGGCCCGGGAAGTACAGCCAGGCGTCGTTGTCCTTGTTCAGCGAATAGTGGATCAGGATGATCTCGCCGGTGCGCGCCGCGGGCGTCACGACCTCGTTGACCAGCCGGTACTCGAGGCCGTCGGCGGCCTGCATGGGCTTGCCGGCCAGGTTGCCGTTGGCGGTCTCGGTCAGCTGGTCCTGCACCAGCGGCACGAACCTGCCGTCCCCGGGTTGCGAGAACACGGTCGAATAGCGCTCGATCCGGCCCTCGCCGACCCAGCGCAGCTTGTGGTTCCACATGGCCTCGGCGCCATTGGCCGGGATCGGGAAGGGGATGCCGCCGGTGACGGCCTTGTCCAGGTCGTGGCCATTGGCCGCGAGCTTGGCACCGGTCGCGTTCTTGCGCGTGTTCTCGTACAGCGCCTCGGGATAGCCGCAGGAGCGCCGCGTCGGGTAGATGTCCATCCGATAGCCCTTGACCGTCTTCAGCAGCGCAAGCTGGCCTTCGCTCAGGCGGTCCCTGTATTTCTCGGCGTTGCCCGCGTCGATGGAGAACAGCAGCTTGTCGGCCGCGTAGGGGTCGGGGCGGGCCT
>NZ_SCMM01000083.1:0-11848 GCF_005503345.1 Ramlibacter sp. 2FC | reverse complement strand
AAAAACTGCACTGCTGATTGCTACCGTTTCGGTAGCAGCGTACCAAGAGCCCGCGCAGGCTCAGGGCACTACCCCCCTCGCCCACCGCCTGGGGTCTGTAATGCAAATTGTGTAAAGTAAAATGCGCGAGAATCAACAAAGTGCGACAGCCTCAGGAATCCGGACAGCCCTGGCACGGCTGCCCGGTCCTTCATCCTCAGGGCTTGGCCGGCTCTTCCCGGCGAATCAGCAAGACCGGCACGGGGCTGGTCCTGGCGACCAGCTCGGCGTTGCTGCCCAGGGCCATGCGGCTGAAGCCGCGGCGCCCGTGCGTGCCCATGACGACCAGTTCACAGTGGTGCTGCTTGGCCTGGGCCACGATGACATCGGCCACACGCTCCTGGGCGACTTCGCGCAGCACGGTCTCGCAATGCACGCCCTTGTTCTCGGCGGCGTGCTTTCCCTTGTTGAGCACTTCCAGGCCGTAATGCCTCAGGCCCTTGAGCATGTCCTGGTAGTTCGCCACGGCGGACATTTCGACCAGCATGGCGAAATCGTCCACGATGTGCAGCAGCACAAGCCGGGCCTTGAGCTGGGCCGCCAGACCGATGGCCTCCTGCAGGCCCGATTCGGCCGTGTCGCTGCCATCCAGGGGAACAAGAATTCGCTGGTACATGGGGGCTCCTCATGGGCCGGAAAACCGATGAAGCCCGCCGCCGGCCATCCGTACGGGCCAAGTCATTCTGGCGCGTCTGGGCGCACCATGCATCCTGTTACGCCCCGGGTTGCGATAGGTCACATTGGCCCCGTCCGCCTGCGCTACATTAGGCCCAGCATATAGGGCGAGTCGGCCGCTGGGCCGGCTGCGGCAGCAGCGCCCCTCGCCTTTCCTCGTCGACGTCCAGGAGGTTCACAACCATGAGCCATGGCAGTGACTTTGCGTTTAAGGCCCCGCTTGGCGGGCATGGGCACGGCCGGGCCAGGATGCCGCTGGTTCGCACCCGCGTGGGCAGTCTGCCCGCGGTCGTCCTCGGCGACGCCCAGCGCGAACTCTGGTCCGAGCCCGCCGCGCCGGCGCGTGTGCGCGCAAGCGCCGGCAGTGCCATCTTGTCGGGCCCCTGGCTGTTGCGCACCGTGGTCCTGCTGCCGCGCGCGCATGGGCTCCTCCAGGGCGGGCCCTCAGCCGCCGCCGGCTGGTTCGGCGAGGTGCACCGCCGCTGGCTGCAGGCGCAGGGCATCGCCGGCGCCGCGGTCTACCTCGGACGCAAGACCCAGCATTGGGCCTGCTTCGCGGAGCGCGCGCCCGGCGAAGTGGTGGTCGGCGAACGCAAGATCGTCGGCATCGCCCAGGCTTGGTTGCCGGGTGGGCTGCTGCTGAGCTCGGGCGTGCTGCTTTCTCCCCCGCCCTGGTCCCTGCTCTGTTCGGCGCTGCACCGCCCCTACAGCGCGACCGCCCTGCTGGAGGCCTTGAGCGTCAGTGCGGCCGACTGCCTGGGGCGGGCGGTCGATGCCCAGGCCTGGGCCGACGGCCTGCGCTATGCGTTGCGGCTGGCGCTGTCGCTTGCGGGCGTGGCGGCGCCAGGATCCGTCATGAGGGCCGAGACGGTGGCCCCGCTTGCCACATGTCTGGGGTTGCAGGGGCCAGTGGCCTGACTCAGCGCATGCCGGACCGCCTCACCAGCTGCCGCGCGGCTGGCGTGCGCGCACCGCAGCCGCGATCAGATCGGCCACGTCCTTGCGGTTGCCACGGAAGGCGAAATCGATCGCGCTCAGGCCCAGCCGGTTTTTCAGCAATGGGTCGGCGCCGGCGTCCAGCAGCAGCTGCACCGCCTGCGGCGTGCCGTAATGCGCGGCCATCATCAGGGGCGTGCTGCCGTTGGGCGACTCGGCGTCGATGTAGGCATGCTCGTCCAGCAGCAGCTGCATGAGCTCGAGGTGGCCATGGGTGGCCGCGTAATGCAGCGGCGCCCAGCCGGGCTTGTTCACATCCGCGCCACGGGCGATCAGCAGGCGGGCCAGTTCGAGCTGGCCCTTGAGCGCGGCCATCATGAGCGGGCTTTCGTCCTGGGCGCTGCGCGCCTCGACGTCGGTCTTGGGCCAGTCGATCAGCGTGCGCGCCACCTTGGGCGAGGGCTCGCGCACCGCGAGGTACAGGCCGTGCAGGCCCTTGGGGTCGCGGGTATTGGGGTCGAAGCCGCGTTGCAGCAAGGACTGGACGGTGCGCGCATCGTCCTGCTGCACGGCCTTGAAAAAGTCCTCATAGGAACCCGCGTGAGCGACGGAAAGTCCAATAATGACAAATAGATAGAAAATTTTCTTCATCTGATTCATCACGATTGAACGCGCGTGAACAGGCGCTCGAAATTGGCGCTGGTATGCTGGGCAATCTGCTCCACCGGGCATTGGCGCAGCTCAGCCAACTGCCGGGCCACGAAGGGCACGTAGGAGGGGTTGTTGGTCTTGCCGCGGTAGGGCACGGGGGCGAGGTAGGGGCTGTCGGTCTCGATCAGCAGGCGGTCGGCGGGCACCAGGCGCGCCACCTCGCGCAGGTCCTGGGCGCTCTTGAAGGTCAGGATGCCGGAGAACGAGATGTAGTAGCCCAGGTCCAGCGCCGCGCGCGCCACCTCACGGGTCTCGGTGAAGCAGTGGAACACGCCACCGGCCGCCTGGCTGCCGCCGTCCTCGCCCTCCTCTTTCAGGATGGCCAGGGTGTCGTCCGAGGCGCTGCGCGTATGGATGACCAGCGGCAGGCGCGCCTCGCGCGCGGCGCGGATGTGGGTGCGAAAACGCCGGCGCTGCCACTCCAGGTCGGCCACCGCCCGGCCGCCCTTGCGTTCGTCCATCTGGTAGTAGTCCAGGCCGGTCTCGCCAATGGCCACCACGCGCGGCAAGGCGGCGCGCGCCACCAGGTCGGCCTGGCTGGGCTCGGTCACGCCCTCGTTGTCCGGATGCACGCCGACCGTGGCCCAGAAGTTGTCGTAGCGCAGGGCCAGGGCGTGGACCTCGGGAAATTCTTCCATGGTCGTGCAGATGCACAGCGCGCGGCTGACCTGGGCCTGGGCCATGGCCTCGCGGATCGCGGGCAGCTGCTCCGCCAGCTCGGGGAAGGTCAGGTGGCAATGGGAATCGGTGAACATGGCATCCAAAAAAATCATGCCGACCTGGGGGCCGGCAGCGTCAGCAAAGTCGCAGGGCCCGCTCGGGCGTCAAATCGTCTGTGTGGGCCGGTCCGAGGTCAGGTGGGCGCCCAGCAGCTCCTCGATCTTGATCTTGAGCAGCCGGGACTTTTCATCGGAGGGAAAGCGCACACCCACGCCCTGCGTGCGGCCCCCCACGGCGCGCGCCGGCGTGATCCAGGCCACCTTGCCCGCCACCGGGTAGCGTTGCGGGTCCTCGGGCAGGCTGAGCAATACGTAGACATCGTCGCCCAGCCGGTAGTCGCGCGTGGTGGGGATGAAGATCCCCCCTTCGGCGAACAGGGGGATGTAGGCCGCGTACAGCGCGGCCTTCTCCTTGATGGCGAGCTGGATGACGCTGGGGCGCGGCGCGATGGGTGGGGTCTGGCTCATGGACACGGTATCAGGCTGCCGAGTGTAGCGTGACAAATCCGCTCAAGGGCCTGGCACTCACTGGGCCACGCCTCCCAGCACCTCGCCCGCCTGGCTCGCCAGCGCCTCCAGCATCAGGCCGGCCTGGAAGGGGTGCTCGACGGTGCGCGCGCTCTGGGCCAGCTGCTTGAACCACTGCGCCAAGGCGCCCGGCGCAGCCTTGCTGGCCGGCAGGTCGGCCAACTCGAAGTAGCGCGTGGCGGCCCCGGCCTGGCGCGCCATCAGGTCGTGGCAGAGCTTTTGCAGCATGTCCACCGCCTGGGCCGGCGTCAGTTCGGCCAGCGCCGCAGCCTCGCCGCGCGCCAGGGCGCGCGGCAGGCGCGACCAGATGGCGGGCGTGCAACCCGATTGCGCGAGCTGCAGGGCATCGGCCGGGCGCCCGCCCGCGGCGCGCAGCAGCGCCGGCGCGTCGGAAGCGGGCAGCCCCTGCGCCTGCAGCCAGGCGAGCGCCGCCTCCGTGGTGGGCCAGGCCAGGGCGTGCCCCAGGCAGCGGCTGCGGATGGTGGGCAGCAGCTGGTGGGCCGCCTCGCTGGCCAGCACGAACTTGACGTCGCCCGCGGGCTCCTCCAGGGTCTTGAGCAGGGCATTGGCCGTCACGGTGTTCATGCGCTCGGCCGGGTAGACCAGCACCGCCTTGCCGCGCCCGCGCGCGCTGGTGCGCTGGGCGAACTCGACCGCGTCGCGCATGGCGTCGACGCGGATCTCCTTGCTGGGCTTGCGCTTCTTGTCGTCGATCTCGGCCTGGGCCTTCTCTGACAGCGGCCAGTCCAGGGCCAGCATCGCCGTCTCGGGCATCAGCACGCAGAGGTCGGCGTGCGCGCGCACATCGATGGCGTGGCAGCTGCCGCAGGCGCCGCAGGCACCCTCCTCCAACGGCCGATCGCAAAGCCAGGCCCGCACCAGGGCCAGGGCCAGCTCGTACTGCCCCAGGCCGGAAGGCCCCTGCAGCAGCCAGGCGTGGCCGCGCTGCGCGAGCAGTCGGCGGGCCTGCTCGGCCAGCCAGGGGGCCAGGGGAGCGGCGCTGGCGCTCATGCGCTTTTCCCACCCGGCAGCACCGCGGCCCGCAGCTGCGCCCAGACCGCATCGCGCGGCCGGGCCGCGTCGATGCGCACGAAGCGCCCGGGCGCCTCGGCCATGCGGCGCGCATAGCCTTCGCGCACCCGCTCGAAGAACGCCACCGGCTGGGCCTCGAAGCGGTCGGGCTGGCGCGCGTCGGCCAGGCGCTCGGCCGCGATGGCAGGCGGCAGGTCGAACCAGATCGTCAGGTCGGGCTGGCGCAGCGCGGCGCCGGGTGCATCGCCCAGGCGCTGCACCCATTGCTCCAGCGTTTGCAGCACGGCCAGGTCGAAGCCGCGGCCGCCGCCCTGGTAGGCGAAGCTGGCATCGGTGAAGCGGTCGCACAGCACGACCTCGCCACGGGCCAGGGCCGGCTCTATCACCTGGCGCAGATGGTCGCGCCGCGCGGCGAAGATCAGCAGCGCCTCGGTCAGCGCGTCCATGGGCTGGTGCAGCACCAACTCGCGCAGCCGTTCGGCCAGCGGCGTGCCGCCGGGCTCGCGGGTCAGCGCGACCGTGCGGCCGCCGGCGCGCAGGGCCGCGGCCAGGCCCTCGATGTGGGTGGACTTGCCGGCCCCGTCTATGCCTTCGAAGCTGATGAAAAAACCGGTGTGCGAAGCGCTCATGGTCTCATTGTCCACGCTGGAAGCGGTTCACGGCCCGGTTGTGCTCCTCCAGCGTGGCGCTGAACTCGCTGTGGCCGTTGCCGCGCGCCACGAAGTACAGGGCCCGGGTGGAGGCCGGCTGCACCGCCGCCAGCAGCGCGGCCTTGCCCGGCATGGCGATAGGCGTGGGCGGCAGGCCGGCGCGCGTGTAGGTGTTCCAGGGCGTGTCGGCCAGCAGGTCGCGCTTGCGCAGGTTGCCGTCGAAGGCCGCGCCCAGGCCATAGATCACGCTGGGGTCGGTCTGCAGCAGCATGCCCTGCCGCAGGCGGTTGGCGAACACGCCGGCGATCATGGGGCGGTCGGCCGGCTGGCCGGTCTCCTTCTCGACCAGGCTGGCCAGGATCAGGGCCTGGTCCGGCGTTTTCAAGGGACTGTCGGCGGCGCGCCGGGCCCAGGCCGCCTGCAGTTGCCGGTCCATGGCGTGCAGGGCGCGGCGCAGCACGGCCAGGTCGCTGGCACCCTTGGCGTAGGTATAGGTGTCGGGGAAGAAGCGGCCCTCGGGCGGCGTGGCCGCGCGTCCGAGCTGGCGCATGATCTCCTCGCCGCTCAGGCCCTGGGTGTCGGGCCGCAATTGCTCGGCCTTGGCCAGGGCCTCGCGCAGCTGGCGGAAGTTCCAGCCTTCCACCAGGGTCACGCTGCGCAGGCTTTCCTCGCCGCGCACCAGCTTGCGCAGCAGTGTCCACGGCGTGGTGCCGCGCGGCAGCTCGTAGTTACCGGCGCGGATCAGGCGCGCCTGGCCCGAGAGGCGGAACCACCAGAACAGCAGTTCGGGCGGCAGCTGCACGCCGGCCTCGACCGCGGCCTGGGCCACGCCGCGCGGCGTGGTGCCGGGCTCGATCGACAGCTCCACCGGGTCGGCGGCCAGCGCCAGCGGGCGGTTCAGCCACCAGGCCGCGCCCGCGCCCAACAAGGCCACGCACCACACTCCCAGCCACAACCATCGACGCACAGCCTTACCGACCTTCCTATATCCTGTTCGCAGACCCTAAAACGAGGGCCGATGATAATTCAGCCCATGACATCGACTGCAAGCATGGACAATGCGCCCGCCGCCCTCAACGGCGTGGCCCCCCTGCCCCATCTGGGCGTGATCAAGGTCGAGGGCGAGGACGCCGCGCGCTTCCTGCATGGCCAGCTGACGCAGGACTTCGCGCTGCTGGGCCCCTCCGAGGCGCGCCTGGCGGCCTTCTGCTCGGCCAAGGGACGCATGCAGGCCAGCTTCGTCGGCTTCAGGCGCGGCCCCGACCAGGTGCTGCTGGTTTGCAGCCGCGACGTCCTGCCCGCCACGCTCAAGCGGCTCACGATGTTCGTGCTGCGCGCCAAGGCCAGGCTCAGCGACGCGACGGCCGAGTTCCAGCTGTTCGGCCTGGTCGGCGAGCCGGCCGCGGCCCTGGCCGGGCCGGGCTCCGCGCCCTGGTCCAAGACCGATCGCGGTACCGCCACCGTGGTGGTGCTCTACCCGGCGGGCGGGCAGCCGCGCGCGCTCTGGCTGGCCCCGGCCGGCGAAGCCGCGCCCGAGGGCGCCGCCCTGGCTGCCGGGCTGTGGGCATGGAGCGAGGTGCGCAGCGGCATCGCCTGGATCAGCCAGCCCATCTTCGAAGCCTTCGTTCCGCAGATGCTCAACTACGAGTCGGTCGACGGCGTGAACTTCAAGAAGGGCTGCTACCCCGGCCAGGAGGTGGTGGCGCGCAGCCAGTTCCGCGGCACGCTCAAGCGCCGCGCCTACCTGGCGCATGCCGAGGCGAGCATGGCCGCCGGCCAGGAGATCTTCGCCGCGGCCGACCCCGGCCAGCCCTGCGGCCTGGTGGCCCAGGCGGCCGCCGCGCCCGCGGGCGGTTTTGACGCCATCGTCTCGCTGCAGATCAGCGCCGCCGAAACGGGCGCGCTGCGCCTGGGCGCGGCCGACGGGCCGGCGCTGAGCCTGCTGCCCCTGCCCTACTCTCTGCGCGACGACATCTGACGCCCCTCAACGCGGGGCGTCGGCCAGCGGCAGCACCATCTCGATGTGGGGAATGCCGACCTCGTCGAAGGGCTCGCCGCGCGGCACGAAGCCCAGGCGCCGGTAGAAGCCCTCGGCGCTGCGCTGGGCGTGCAGCAGCACCTCGCGGTCGCCGCGCTCGCGCGCGGCCGCCAGCAGGGCCAGCAGGATCTCGCGGCCCAGCCGGGCGCCGCGCAGGGCGCGGTGCACGGCCATGCGCCCGATCTGGCCCACACCGGGCGCGGGCTGCAGCAAGCGCCCGGTGGCCAGCGGCTGGCCCATGCGGTTGTAGGCCACGGCGTGCAGGGCCGTGGCGTCGGCCTCGTCCCACTCCATGTCCTGCGGAATGCCCTGCTCGCGGATGAAGACCTCGTGGCGCACCTGCGCGGCGTCGGCGCCCAGCGTGGCCCAGTCGCCGCTGCGCAGGGCGAGTACCGGCTGGCCGGCCTCGTAGCCCTCCAGCGTCTCGCGCAGCAGCGCCGGCACCGGGCGCGAGGTCTGCGTCGCGGGGTCGGCGAACACGTAGACCAGCTCGCCCGTGATCAGCAGCTGGTCGCCGCGGAAGATGGCCCCGACGAATTGCATGGACGAGTTGCCTATGCGCGCGCAGCGCAGGGCAATGTCGATCTGGTCGTCGAGCTGGGCCGAGGCGTGGTACTCCAGCGTGGCCTTCTTCACATAGAGGTCGCCTCCGAGCCGCCGCAAGGTCTCCTCGTACGGCAGGGCCAGGGCGCGCCAGTAGTCGGAAATCGCCGTGTCGAAGTACATCAGGTAATGCGCGTTGAAGACGATCTTTTGCATGTCCACCTCGGCCCAGCGCACGCGCAGGCGGTGGAAGAAGCGGAAGTCTTGGCGTTTCATGTTTGCTCGGTTTGGAAGGCGTGGCGCAGGGCCCGGCCGGCGTCGGCATGGGCCTGCAGGGCTTCGGGGATGACGCGCCCCATCTTGATGAACTCGTGGGTCACGCCGCGGTAGATCTCCAGACCGACCGGCACGGCGGCCGCGCGCAGCTTGTCGGCGTAAAGCAAGCCTTCGTCGACCAGCGGGTCGCATTCGGCCAGGCCTATCCAGGCCGGCGCCACGCCCTCGGCATCGGGCGCGTTGAGCGGGGCGAAGCGCCAGTCCTCGCGCACCTCGGCAGCTATGTAATGGTCGAAGAACCAGCGGATATGCGTGTCCTCGAGCAGGAAGCCCTGGGCGAAGGTCCGGTGCGAGGGCGTGTCGGCGTGCGCGGCGCAGCCCGGGTAGATCAGCAGCTGCAGGGCCAGGGGCAGGCCGGCGTCGCGCGCCTGCAGGGCGCAGACCCCGGCCAGCGTGCCGCCCGCGCTGTCGCCGCCCACGGCCAGCCGCGCCCCGTCCAGGCCCAGCGCACCTGCCCGGGCTGCCACGGCCTGCAGCGCGTCCCAGGCGTCGTGCACCGCCACCGGGAAGCGGTGCTCGGGCGCAAGCCGGTAGTCCACCGAGATCACGGCGCAGTGGCCGTGCCGGCTCAGCTCGCGGCACAGCACGTCGTGCGTGTTGATGCTGCCTATCGTGAAGCCGCCGCCATGGAAGTAGACCAGCACCGGCAGCACCTCGTCCGACGGCGCGTACAGGCGCGCGGGCAGCGGATGGCCGTCACGGGCGGTGAGTGTGAAGTCCTCCACCCGCGCCAGGGCCAGCGGGCGCGGCTCGAGAATGTCGGCCCCGGCCGCGTAGAAATCGCGCGCCTGCTGCGGCGTCAGCGCATGCAGCGGCGGGCGGCCGGCACGCGCCATGCGGTCCAGCACATGGCGCATGGCCGGCGTCAGCAGCGCGCGCGGGTTGCGAAGGTGACTCATCGGGAAAGGTGGATCGGCGTAAAGTGAGCCTCCCATCGTACAAGGGCGTTGCCATGGCCTTCATCAACTACGTGACACAGATCCAGTTCGAGTTCGGCGCCGTGCGGCTGCTGCCCGCCGAATGCGAGCGCGTAGGCATCCGCCACCCCCTGGTCGTGACCGATGCCGGGGTCAGGGCGGCAGGTGTGCTGGACAAGGCGCTCCAGCCGCTGGAAGGGCTGCCGGTGGCCGTGTTCGACCAGACCCCCTCCAACCCGACCGAGGCCGCCGTGCGCGCGGCCGCGGCCCTGTACCGGGCCCAGGGCTGCGACGGCCTGATCGCCATCGGCGGCGGCAGCGCCATCGACTGCGCCAAGGGCGTGGCCATCGCCGCCACGCACGAGGGCCCGCTGAAGACCTACGCCACCATCGAGGGCGGCTCGGCGCGCATCAGCGAGCGCGTGGCGCCGCTGATCGCCGTGCCCACCACCAGCGGCACCGGCAGCGAGGTGGCGCGCGGCGCCATCCTCATCGTCGACGACCACCGCAAGCTCGGCTTTCACTCCTGGCACCTGGTGCCCAAGGCAGCGATCTGCGACCCCGAGCTCACCCTGGGCCTGCCGCCCAGGCTCACCGCCGCCACCGGCATGGACGCCATCGCCCATTGCATGGAAACCTTCATGGCGCCGGCCTTCAACCCGCCGGCCGACGGCATCGCGCTCGACGGCCTGGAGCGGGGCTGGGCCCACATCGAGCGCGCGACCCGCAACGGCGCCGACCGCGAGGCCCGCCTGAACCTCATGAGCGCCTCCATGCAGGGCGCCCTGGCCTTCCAGAAGGGCCTGGGCTGCGTGCACTCCCTGAGCCACAGCCTGGGCGGCATAGACCCGCGCCTGCACCACGGCACGCTCAACGCCCTGTTCCTGCCCGCCGTGATCCGCTTCAACGCCCAGGCCGAATCGGTGCAGCGAGAAAGGCGCCTGGACCGCATGGCGCGGGCCATGGGCCTGCGCTCAGGCGGAGACATTCCCGAGGCGATCCGCGACATGAATGCCCGGCTCGGCCTGCCCAGGGGCTTGGCCGAAGTGGGTGTGACGGCCACCCAGTTCGACGCCGTGATCGCCGGCGCCCTGGCTGACCATTGTCACAAGACCAATCCGCGTGTCGCCAGCGCTGAGGATTACCGGGCTATTTTGTTACAGGCAATGTGAGCCCTGGGGGCGCAACACCACCAGAGGAAAATGCAAGCAAACGCAGCAAATCGACGCAACTTCAAGAAAGTTAGCACAATTATCAGCAACTTCGGCATGACGGCCGCGAGAACCCGACCGTCCAGCCTCCTTGAAACTTGATGTAAGTCAAAGGTTTACAAATCCATCCTAGTAAACGCATAGAAATGCGTCTATATATGTAACTGAAACCGCAAAAATGTAACGCGCGGCCTACTGAAATGTCTGGTAGGGAGAAATGCAATGTCCGAAACTGCAACGCCGATACGCGTCTTGCTGGTCGACTCGCGTCCCGTCGTGCTCAAGGGTTTGAACGACCTGATCAATGCCAAGAAACCCAGGATGGAGGTCGCGGGGAACGCCGACCGCTACGCCAGGGCCCTGGATCTGGCGGATCGCCTTCATCCCGACGTCATCCTGTTCAGCTTCTTCCCCGACGCGCTGGATCCGTTGGAGGTCATTGCCGGACTTGCACGCCAGGGCGACGCCAAGCTGCTGGTGCTCAAGGGCTTGTACGACGATGTTCCGGTGGCCAAGGCCATAGAGGCCGGCGCGCGCGGCGTCGTGCTCACGGAAGACCCGACCGGCTCCATCACCCGCGCCATCATCAAGGTGCGCGACCGCAGCGTGGGGCTGGACCGCGCCTGGACCGGCGGGCTGTCCAACCTGGCGACGCGCGAACATGCCCATGTCGTGAACCACCCGGAGCAGTCGAAACTGGCCCGCCTGACGCTGCGCGAGCGCGAGCTGATCCGCGCCATCGCAGCCAACCCCTCCGACAAATACATGACCATCGCCCAGCGCCTGGGCATCAGCGAGCACACGGTGCACAACCACCTCAGCAGCGTCTACCACAAGCTCGGCCTGATCAACCGCATCGACCTGCTGGTCTACGCGCTCAAGCACCGTCTGGTCGAGGGCGAGGAGCATCCGGATTCGGGGTGGGTGGAGATCAACTGAGGGTGCGGCCAGCCCGCGGCTGCTCTCCGATGCGGGGCGCCGGTGGCGTATGCCGCGCAATCGGGCATGAGGCGGCCAGCCACTTCAAGCGACAATCGGGCAAGGAATTTGCCAAGGATCGAGTGATGACGGAGCCCGACGTGCGCTGGCAGCAGCGCTTTGCCAATTACAAACGCGCGCTGCGCCAACTCCAAAACGCAGTGGAGCTGAGCCAGCAACGCCCCCTCTCGCGCCTTGAACAGCAAGGCATCATCCAGGCCTTTGAATTCACGCATGAGCTGGCCTGGAACGTGCTCAAGGACTACCTGCAAGATCAGGGCAACCAGAACATCCGCGGCTCCAAGGATGCGACCCGCGAAGCCTTCAAGGTTCAACTCATCACCGACGGCGAAGCATGGATGGCCATGATCCAGAGCCGCAATATCTCGTCCCACACCTACGACGAACGTACGGCCGACCAGCTGGCGGCCGCCATCATCGACCGCTACCACGACCAGTTCGTGGCACTGCAGACCGAGATGGAGAAGTACCTGCCGTGAGCGCCCTGCCCGCCAGCCCCCCGTTCGGCCTGCCC
>NZ_SCMM01000082.1:0-11866 GCF_005503345.1 Ramlibacter sp. 2FC | reverse complement strand
ACCCCGCACGCCCCCCTGATCCTCGACATCGAAGGCACGCAGCTCTGCGCGACCGACCGCCAGCGCCTGGCCCATCCGCTGACCGGCGGCCTGATCCTGTTCGCGCGCAACTGGGTCGACCGCGCCCAGCTCGCCGCGCTGTGCCGCGACATCAAGGCCGTGCGCGAGGACCTGCTGATCTGCGTGGACCACGAGGGCGGGCGCGTGCAGCGCTTTCGCAGCGACGGCTTCACCCACCTGCCGCCCATGCGCGCCTTCGGCGAGCTCTGGCTCAGGGACGACAAGGGCCGGCCCGGCAGCGGGGCGCTCAAGGCCTGCAACGCTGCCAGCGCCGCCGGCTACGTGCTGGCGGCCGAGCTGCGCGCCTGCGGCGTGGACTTCAGCTTCACGCCGGTGCTGGACCTGGATTGGGGCGAAAGTGGTGTGATCGGCGACCGCGCCTTCGCGCGCGACGCGCGCGTGACCGCGCTGCTGGCCAAGAGCCTGATACATGGCCTGCTGCGCGCCGGCATGGCCAATTGCGGCAAGCATTTCCCGGGCCACGGCTTCGTCAAGGCCGACTCTCACACCGAGATCCCGGTGGACCGGCGCAGCCTCAAGGCCATCCTGGCCGACGACGCGGCGCCCTACGAATGGCTGAACAGCACGCTGAGCAGCGTGATGCCGGCCCATGTGATCTACCCCAGGGTGGACAGCCGGCCGGCCGGCTTTTCCAGCACCTGGCTCGAGGACATCCTGCGCCACCGGCTCGGCTTCGGCGGCGCGATCTTCAGCGACGACCTGTCCATGGCCGGCGCGCGCCTGATCGACGGGCGCGAGGTCGGCTACACCGAGGCAGCCGTCACGGCGCTCGAGGCCGGCTGCGACATGGTGCTGCTCTGCAACCAGTCGGTCGACGGCGGCGCGGCGGTCGACGAACTGCTCGACGGCCTGGCCGAGGCCCAGCTCAAGGGCGGCTGGCAGATGCGCGAGGCCAGCGAGCTGCGCCGCCGCGCCCTGCTGCCCAACGGGGCGGCGCCGGACTGGGACGAGCTGATGCGCTCGCCGGACTACCAGCACGCGCTGTCGCTGCTGCCCTGAGCGCCCGAGGGGCATCAGGGGCGCGGCTTGAAAACCGGGCCCCGGGCCCTTATCTTCTTCTTTCCATCTTTTCCGGGGCCCGGCCGGCCCCTTCGCCATGTCCCTGATTTCCGACACCCTGGGCCGCCTCGCCGGCCTGCTGCTGCGCGTGGCGCTGACCCTGGCCGGGTTGGTGTTCGCGGCCAGCCTGCTGGTGGCCGGCTTGCTGGTCATGCTGTTCCTGCTGCTGCGCGCCCTGCTGACCGGGCGCAAGCCGGCGGCCATGGCGGCCTGGCAGCATTACCGCCAGGCGGCCGCCCAGGCGCGCCAGGCGCCGGCCTTCCGCTCGCGCCATGCGGCCCCGTCGCGCCGCACCGAGGCCGACGTGGTCGACGTGCAGGCGCGCGACCTCCCGCGCGACTGAGCTTGCGAGGAGGCGGCGGACGCCGCCTCGGGCGTCAGCCCTCGCGCCGCGGCGCCTGCAGCTCGTGCTCGCGGCGCAGCGCCGGGAACAGGATCACGTCGCGGATGCTGGGGCTGTCGGTCAGCAGCATCATCAGGCGGTCTATGCCTATGCCGCAGCCGCCGGCCGGCGGCATGCCGTATTCCAGGGCGCGCACGAAGTCGTGGTCGAAGAACATGGCCTCGTCGTCGCCGCTGTCCTTGGCCGCCACCTGGGCGTGAAAGCGCGCGGCCTGGTCCTCGGCGTCGTTGAGCTCGGAGAAGCCGTTGCCGAACTCGCGGCCCGTGATGTAGAGCTCGAAGCGCTCGGTGACGTCGGGGCGGGCGTCGTTGGCGCGTGCCAGCGGCGAGATCTCGGTCGGGTGCTCCATGATGAAGGTCGGCTGCCAGAGCTTGTCCTCCACCGTCTCCTCGAAGTACAGCACCTGCAGGCTGGCCAGGCTGCGCGTGGACAGCTTGTTCTTTTCCTCGCTCAGGCCCAGTTTCTTGAGCGCGGCCATCAGCCAGGCCGCGTCGTCCACATGGGCGCCGGCCTCGGTGTGCGCGTAGATGGCTTCGCGGATGGTCATGCGCGCGAAGGGCTGGGACAGGTCCACCGGCCGGCCCTGGTAGGACAGCTGCAGCGTGCCCACGGCCTTCTGGGCCGCGTCGCGCACCAGCGCCTCGGTGAAGCCCATCAGGTCCTGGTAGTTCCAGTAGGCCGCGTAGAACTCCATCATCGTGAACTCGGGGTTGTGACGCACCGAGATGCCTTCGTTGCGGAAGTTGCGGTTGATCTCGAACACGCGATCGAAGCCGCCCACCAGCAGGCGCTTGAGGTAGAGCTCGGGCGCGATGCGCAGGAACATCTCCTGCTCCAGCGCATTGTGGTGGGTGACGAAGGGCCGGGCGTTGGCACCACCCGGGATGGGGTGCAGCATGGGCGTCTCGACTTCCAGGAAGTTATGCGCCAACATGAATTCGCGGATGCCGTTCACCGCCTTGCTGCGCGCCACGAAGCGCTTGCGGGCCGCCTCGTCGGTCATCAGGTCCACGTAGCGCTGGCGGTACTTGACCTCCTGGTCGGCCACGCCGTGGAACTTGTCCGGCATGGGGCGCAGGCTCTTGGTGAGCAGGCGCACGCTGGTGGCGTGCAGCGAGAGCTCGCCGGTGCGGGTCTTGAACAGATGGCCTTCGGCGCCCACGATGTCGCCCAGGTCCCAGTGCTTGAAGGCCGCGTAGACCTCCTCGCCCACCGCGTCGCGGGTCACGTAGATCTGGAAGCGCCCGCTGCTGTCCTGCAGCGTCGCGAAGCTGGCCTTGCCCATCACGCGCTTGAGCATCATGCGGCCCGCGATGCGGGTGGTGATGCGCGCCGCTCCTTCGCCATCCAACTGTTCCGCAGCGGTCTCGCCATAGGCCTCCTGCAACGTGGCGGCGTGGTCCTGCGGCTTGAAGTCGTTGGGGAAGGCCACGCCCTGGCCCTGGGCCTGGGCCTCGCGCAGGGCCTTGAGTTTTTCGCGGCGCTCGGCGATCAGCTGGTTGTCGTCCTGGTGCGCGGCGTTGTGGTGGTTGTCAGACATGGGGAGCGGTGGTTGGCGCGCGGCGCGGGATGCGCTGCGCGGCGGCATTTCCTGCCAAAACCTCGTATTTTAAGTTTTTGCGGCCTGGGTCGGCGGTCAGCCCGTGATGCCGTGGCGCGCCAGCAGGTCGCTGACCAGTTCCAGCCGGATCAGCGGGTTGTCCAGCTCCATCAGGCGCTGCTTCAAGGCCAGGGGCAGCGGCAGCAACTCGCACCAGCGGTTGGCCACCCAGCCGCAGTCCTCCCAGCGTGCCTCGGCGGGCGGCGGCAGCACGGCCTCGGCCGGCTCGCGCGCCTGCAGCGCCTCCATGATCCGGCGCAGGGCCCGGGAAGTGCCCGCCAGGTCCTCGGGGATGGCCCGGGGCCGGTCCTGGTCCAGCTGCTGCACGTCGGCGACCCAGAGGCCGTGCCTGAGCTGGTGCTGCTGCGTGATGCGAAAGCGCTGCAGCCCGCGGCAGCGGACCAGCATCAGGCCCGGCTGCGGCTGCTCCAGCGCCTCGATGCGGGCCAGGGTGCCGACCGGGTGCAGGGTCTCGGCCGGCGCGCCGGGCAGGCGCACCTCGGCGCCCTGGCTCAGGGCGACCACGCCGAAGGGCGCGCCGGCCCTGTGGCATTTGCCAATCATGTCCAGGTAGCGCACCTCGAAGATGCGCAGCGGCAGCACGCCGTCCGGAAACAGCACCGTGCCCAGTGGGAACAGGGGCAGGGAGGACAGGAGTAGGGGTTCGGACAAGGGCGAC
This sequence comes from Ramlibacter sp. 2FC, assembly GCF_005503345.1. Lineage (NCBI taxonomy): Bacteria > Pseudomonadati > Pseudomonadota > Betaproteobacteria > Burkholderiales > Comamonadaceae > Ramlibacter > Ramlibacter sp. 2FC. The sequence continues at coordinate 8,044 of NZ_SCMM01000082.1, read as the reverse complement.
TCGGTCGGTGGGCCTGGGGGCGACTCTACCGCAGCGCGGCCATGGCGATGCGAGGGCCCCTGTGTCCCGCCGCGATTCAGACGGGCGGCGCAGCGTGGTTGGCGGCGAGCCACTGGTTCAGCTGGTGGCTTGCCAGCGGCCGCTTGAAATAGAAGCCCTGCATCAGCCTGCAGCCGGCATCGGCCAGGAAGGTCTTCTGGAGCCGCTGCTCGACGCCTTCCGCAACCACGCTCAGGCCGAGCTTGTGCGCAAGCTCAAGCAGGCTCTGGATCACTTCCTCGCTGGCCTTGTCCTTGCCAATGCGCTCGATGAACAGGCGGTCCAGCTTGATGCAGTTGATCGGAAACTTGGCCAGATAGCTCAGCGAGAAATAGCCAGCGCCGAAATTGTCGACCGACAGCCTGACGCCCAGGGCCGCGATCTCCTCCAGGGTCCGGCGCTCGGCATGGGGGGCGGCAATCATGGCGGTCTCCTTGAACTCCAGATGGAGCAGGCTGGCCGGCAGCCCGGTGCGCCGCAGGATGTCGTCTATGGTCTTGTCCATGTCGGTCTGCTGCATGGATGCCGCGGACAAGTGGACACGCACGCCCATGGGCCGGCCGGTTTCCGCCCGCCAGTCCATGGCGTCGCGGCATGCGCGCTCGAGCACCCAGCAGTCGATTCTTCTGATCAGCCCGGCCTCTTCGGCATGCGGAATGAATTTCTCCGGATAAACCATCCCTTCGGGCCTCTGCCAGCGAATGAGCGCCTCCATGCTGTCCGGCTGGCCGGTCGCCATGTCGATCACGGGCTGGTAGTGCAGGGTGAACTCGTCGTGCTTGAGCGCGGCGTCGATCTGGACGCTGAGCGACAGCCGCTGGTCGCCGCGGGCCAGCATCTCCGGGCGAAACAGGCGGTATTGACCGCGACCGGACTCCTTGGCTTCGTACATCGCCATGTCCGCTTTTGTCAGCATGCTTTGCGCGTCCTGGCCGTCCTTGGGGAAGACGCTGATGCCCAGGCTCGCGCCGACATAGGCCATGGCATCGTCCAGCGGGATGGAGGCCTCCAGCGCCGCGATGATGCGCTTGGCGACATGGATGGCTTCCTCCTCCGATTCGATATGCGTGAGCAGCACCGTGAATTCGTCCCCGCCCATTCGCGCCACGGTATCGGTTTCGCGGATGCTACGGCCGATGCGCCGGCCGACCTCGATCAGCAGACGGTCGCCGAGCGCATGCCCCAGCGTGTCGTTGACATATTTGAACCGGTCGAGGTCGACGAAGATCACGGCAGCCAGCGCCTGCTGGCGCTGGGCGCTTGCCAGCGCGACGCCCAGCCTGTCGTTGAACAGCGCGCGATTGGGCAGGCCCGTCAGCATGTCATAGAAAGCCAGCTTCTTGAGCTGCTGCTCGCTCTGCTTGAGCGTCGTGATGTCGCGCGACACGCAGACATAGTGCAAGGGCTTGCGGTTCTCGCCCCATATGGTATTGACCCTCGCCCAGATGGGAAACGACTCGCCGTTGCTCCTGCGGTCCAGAAGCTCCCCGGCCCAATGTCCGTCGGTCTTGACCGACTGCCAGAGCTGCCGGTAGACATCGTTCTCGTCCGCGCTGTGAGCCGGGTAGAGCGCCGTTCCCATCATCTCCTCGCGTGATCGCCCGATCGCTCGTTCGTACGCGGGATTGGCGTCGACGATGTTCCCATTCGAGTCGGTGATGGCCACGGCCTCGCCCGTGCTGCGTATGACTTCCGCGTAGATCCGCAAATAGCCCTCGGCCTCCTTGCGGCGCTCGATCTCCGAATGCAAGGCCTGGTTCGCATCGGCTAGAGCCTGGTTCGACGCGGCCAGTGCGCGCTGGTTCTCCTTCAGCTGCAGCAAGGATTGCCCGAATGCGGCGATGCCGTGCGCGATCCGGCTGACCTCGTCGCTGCCCGCCGTGATGGGGACGCTGGTGCCGGCCTGCATGCCCAGGCGCACCAGGGCTTCCGTCTGCGCTTCTAGAGAGCGGGCCAGCAGGCGCGAAAAAGCATAGGACAGGCCGAACAGGAACGCCGCGGCCGCGACGCCGGCCAAGGCAATGGCCATGCTGCTGATCTCCCCCCGATGCACCCGGCCGGCAATCTCCGACCTGATGCTACGGCGCTCGACGTGAAGGAGCTGGGCAAAAGCCTGATTCACTTCGGTGAAACGCTCATTTGCGTGCGCCAGCTGTGCCGGAGCAAGCGCGAGATTGACCGTGACCATGGCCACGGCGGAGGCCGCTGCCTTCTGGTACGCCTGCGTGCTGGCAAGCAGGCTAGCGAGCCGCTCGGCGGTAGCGGCGTGGCCTCCATTGGCTGCGGCGGAAAGGGTGGGCAAGGTCTGCTCGAGCCCGCGCACTGCTTCGTGAATCCCGTTCAGGCGCTGTTTGGCGAGGTCGTACAGCAATGCCTCGTCAATCTCCCGGGTGTCGTCCAGAAGGGCATACAGCGCCAGGTGCTGCTCGGAAAGATTGACGAACACCGCGGCGTAGCGATCATAGGCCGCCAAATCCCGATCCGCGACGCGCTTGAGCAGCGCGCTCTGGTTCTGCAATTCGTAGACAAAGGCTGAAGTGAGGCCGCCGAGCAGGAGCAGCCCCAGGAGGGGCGCGATCAGGAACCGCCGTCGCAAGGGCATCCGCTCGAGAAACGCGGCCAACCGAGCCATGTCAGCGCTTGGCTTCCGCGGCCTTAGCCCAGTCCTCGGGAAGGACCTTCGCCAACGCCTCGAAGCGTCCGCCTGGCAGCGGACGGAAGACATAGGCCACGCCTTCGGGCTTGGGCCAGATGCCGGCGGCCTCGCGCAGGTTCGCCGTATGGGCAACGATCACGCTATTGGTCGCTGCCTTGGGCGGCGTCGACAGCAGCAGGCGCAGCGCCAGCGCCAGCCGTCTTGTCTCCGTGGCGTCGGCGTTGATCGCAAAGTGCAGGTCCTTGTCGACCGTGTGGTGGCCGAATGCCAGCTGCGCCGTATCCTTGCAGCGGCAAAATGGGCTGCTCACCACGCTGCCCACGGGGATGCGCAGCGTGCGGAATGCCTGGCCTGTCCGTCTTGACTGTTCGCGCCCTTCTGCGGAAAGCTGGCGCTGCGTCTCGCACCTGGCCAGATCCGCGGCCTCGTCGGTGCTGCCGCTCTGCTCCGTCAGTCCATGCCGGAAGTAGATGACCAGCCCCCCCTTGCGCAGCTCGCCCAGCACGGCGGGCAGTCCTGGCAGAGGCTCTTCCTGGGCGACGGGCTGCGCTGCCGACATCAACGAAAATGCCATCGCCAGAAGCGGCGGCACCATGCTGCGCAGACTCGAAAAACTCCTGAATCGATCGCATGCCATAGGACCTCCTTCGTTCGAGACAGACAAAGTTAATACCTTTGCCTAACATATTTCGCCAACGCGACCGCAGCCCAAACGACCCGGCGACAAGTCGCGCCGCCGCTGACGATTGACCATGGCGCACGGTCGATCGAATTGCAAGCAAAACATCTTGGCCTAAGACAAACGGCGTTGTACAGTAGGTTACGAGTCGATTCCTGACGCAGCCGGCGACGGTCAGCCTGTACGGGTTGATGCTGAAGACATAGTCGCTCCCTGAGTACCCAAAAAGGGAGGTGCTTCATGGCAGAGCCGTTGCCGACGACCATATTGATCGTCGAAGACGAGGAGCGCAACCGCCGCTTGCTGGACGTGTTCGTCAGTGCGGACGGCTTCGAGGCAGTGCTCGCGTCCGATGGAGCGACCGCGCTTCGGATGGCGGCCAGCCGCGCGCCCGCCCTGGTGCTGCTCGATCTGATGATGCCGGACATGGACGGCTTCGAAGTGATGCGGCGTCTCAAAGAGAATCCGGCGACGCGCGACATCCCCGTGATCATTGTCAGCGCGCTCGACGACATGGCGTCGCGTCAGCGGCTGATGGCGTGTGGCGCAGAAGAGTTCATCTGCAAGCCGGTGGATCGCTGGGAACTGTCGATGCGGATGCGCCGCCTGCTCGATGCCCGGCGCAGGGCCGCGCCGGTTACTCCGATACCGGGGAGCGCAGCGGCCGCGTAGCATGGACGCAGACACCGCCGCCCAGTTGCGCCGGCTCAGCCGCATGCACACGGTATTGAGCCGGATCAATCGCGCCATCGTGCGCGCCGACAATCCGGACGGCTTGTACCGGGAAGCCTGCCGCGTGGCGGTCGAGTCCGGCCTGTTCGACCTGGCGTGGATTGGCCTCCTCGATCCGGCCAAGGGCCGGCTGCGGCCCATGGCGCTTTGTGGAGACGCCGCAGGCGCAAAGGTGGTGGACATCGTCTGCGCGGCCGATGATGCCGAGGCGTCTGTCGCCTGGAGCGCGCAGCGCAGCGGGCACTATGCCATCTGCAATGACCTCCAAGCGGCCCCATCCCGGATGGCGGGACGCGATGAAGCGCTCGCCCATGGACTGGCGGCGGTCGCCGGCTTTCCACTGTTCGAGGCCGGACGGGGGATAGGCGTATTCGAGCTGTACGCCGGCGAGGCCGGTTTCTTCGACCCGGCGATCGTGAACCTGCTGGCCGAAGTGGCAGGCGACATTTCCTTTGCCCTGGAACACCTGTTGCGCGAGCAACAGCGCTTGGCGGCCGAAACCAAGATTCGGTACCTGGCGTACTACGATCCGCAGACCGGCCTGCCCAGCCGCGCCATGCTGGAACAACGGCTGCGCCAACTGGCGGGCCAGTCTGCAGACGGACTGTTGGCTCTGCTTTGCATCAAGATGCTGCGCCTGGAGCAAATCAGCCGGGTGGTGGGCTATGCCGCGATGGATGAAATGCTGCGCACGCAAGCGCAACGCCTTGAGTCCTGCTGCACCAGCGCCGGCATGGTCGCCCATCTTGCGCACGGCGAGTTCGCGTTGGCAGTGCCCGGCTTTGCCGACCGCGCCGCGATCGAGGCCTTTGCCCGGGGGGTGCGTGGCCTCCTGAGCAATCCGCTGTTCACCAGCGTGTCGGAAGTCTTCCTGAGGGCCCGCATCGGCATCGCGGTCTATCCTCTCGATGAACCTCAGATCCATCACTTGCTGCGGCAAGCCCGCTTGGCCGCCGAAAGTGCGACGCGTGACGATGAAGTGCGTTTCTACAGTCCCGACCTGGACCGCGATGCGGGGTCGCGGCTGGCGCTGGAAGGCGAATTGCACCGGGCGATAGATCGCGGCGAGTTCGTATTGCACTACCAGCCGCAGCTGAACCTGAAGACCGGTTTGATGGTCGGCATCGAGGCCTTGCTGCGCTGGCGGCACCCCGCCAAGGGCCTGATCGAGCCGGCCCGGTTCGTTGCGCTGCTGGAGGAATGCGACCTTGCGATCATCGTCGGTGAATGGGTGCTGCGCGAGGCCTGTTCGCAGAACATGGCTTGGCAGAACCAGGGGCTGCCGCCGCTGCGGGTCGCGGTCAACCTCTCGGCCCTGCAGTTTCGCCAGGCAGGACTGGTCGAGATCGTGCAAAGCGCGCTGCGAGACAGTGGTCTGGCGGCCCAATGGCTCGAGTTGGAGCTCACCGAGAGCCTGATCCTCGAAAACGTCGAGGAAGCGATTCGGACGATGGACGAACTGAAGAAACTCGGGGTGTCGCTGTCCCTCGACGATTTCGGTACCGGCTACTCGTCGCTGAACTATTTGCACCGTTTTCCGGTCGACCGCATCAAGCTCGACCAGAGTTTCGTGCGCGATGTCGCGACCCATGCCGTCACGGCGGCATTGGTGCGGACCATCCTGGCCATGGCCCGCGACCTCGGCGTGACGACCATCGCCGAAGGTGTGGAAAGCTCTGGTCAGTTGGGCTATTTGCGCAAGCATTCCTGCCACGAGATGCAGGGCTATCTGTTCAGCCGCCCTTTGCCGCCCGAGGAGCTGGCGCAATGGCTGCGGGAGGATCGCCGCTTGCCCCCGGCTGGTGGAACCTCGGCGGCGAGTTCGACGGTGTTGGCCGTGGACGATGACCCCCATATCCTGGCCATCCTGCAGTTGTTGCTGCGGCAGGACGGACTGACCGTTCTGACGGCCGGCAGCGCCGCCGAAGGCTTCGACATCCTGGCGAGCACCGAAGTCGGCGTCGTTCTCAGCGACCAGCTCATGCCCGAGGTCAGCGGCACGGCGTTCCTGGAGCAGGTCAAGGGTTTGTATCCCGACAGCATCCGCATCCTGCTGACCGGCTATGCGGAGGTGGCCACGGTGATCGATGCCGTCAACCGCGGGGTCATCTACAAGATATTGACCAAGCCCTGGAACGACAAGCAGCTGCGGGAAAACGTCAGCGAGGCGCTGCACCGTTTTGAAACGGTGCAGGAAAACCGCTGGATGGCCCGGCGCCTGGAGGAATTCAGGTCGAAGTACCCGGACTTGGAAGGCGAGGGCTTTCCGCCCGAGACATAGCAGCTGGATTTGGACTCAGCAGGTTTCCCGGTTCTTCTAGCAGTCTTTCGCCGTTCACATTGAAGAAGAAGGAGGCAGCGATGACCACGCAGACCGTTCCAGGCGATACCTTCGATATGGGGGTATTGCTGACCACCCTGACCGCATACAAGAACGGAGACTTCACGGTGCGCATGCCGGAGGACTGGACCGGCGTCCCCGGCAAGATCGCCGACACGCTCAACGCCATCGTGGACATGGGCGCCGATACGAGCAACGAGTTCAGACGGGTTGCGCAGCTCGTTGGCAAGCAGGGCAAGGTCGGGGAGCGGATCACGCTGCCGATGGCAAAGGGATCTTGGCAGGCGCTGGTCGAATCCAGCAATACGTTGACCAACGACCTGCTCGCTCCGATGACCGAGACGATTCGCGTCGTCGACGCCGTCGCCGAGGGCGACCTCGGGCAGCGGGTGCCTATGGAAATCGATGGACTGAAGCTGCAGGGGCATTTCCTCAAGTCTGCCCAGACGGTGAACGCGATGTCGGCAAAGCTCGCGACGGTTGCCACGGAACTGACGCGGGTGACGCGGGAAGTGGGCATCGAAGGCAAGCTCGGCGGCCAGGCCAACGTCAAGGGCGTGGCCGGCACCTGGAAGGAGTTGACCGACAGCGTGAACACCATGGCCGGCAACTTGACGGTGCAGCTGCGCGACGTGTTCAAGGTGGCCTCGGCCGTCGCCGACGGCGATCTGACGCAAAAAATGACGGTGGAGGTGCGGGGGGAAATCCTGCAGATCAAGGAAGCGAAGAACCGCATGGTGGACCAGCTCGGTTCATTCGCGACGGAAGTCACCCGCCTGGCGCGCGAGGTGGGCACCGAGGGCAAGCTCGGCGGCCAGGCCAACGTCAAGGGGGTGGCCGGCACCTGGAAGGAGTTGACCGACAGCGTGAACACCATGGCCGGCAACCTGACGGTGCAGCTGCGCGACGTGTTCAAGGTGGCCTCGGCGGTTGCCAACGGCGATCTGACGCAAAAGATGACGGTGGAGGTGCGCGGGGAAATCCTGCAGATCAAAGAAGCGAAGAACCGCATGGTGGATCAGCTCGGCTCGTTTGCCGCGGAAGTCACCCGCCTGGCGCGCGAGGTGGGTACGGAGGGAAGGCTCGGCGGCCAGGCGGAAGTCAAGGACGTGGCAGGCACCTGGAAGGAGTTGACCGAGAGCGTGAACACCATGGCCGGCAACCTGACGGTGCAGCTGCGCGACGTGTCCAAGGTGGCCACGGCGATTGCCCGGGGCGATCTCTCCCAGAAGATCACGGTGGACGTCAAGGGCGAAATTCTCCAGGTCAAGGACGTGATCAACACCATGGTCGACCAGCTGGGGTCTTTCGCCTCGGAGGTGACGCGGGTGGCGCGCGAGGTGGGCACGGAGGGCAAGCTCGGCGGCCAGGCGGAAGTCAAAGGCGTGGCCGGCACCTGGAAGGATTTGACCGACAACGTGAACGCCATGGCCGGCAACCTGACGGTGCAGCTGCGCGACGTGTCCAAGGTGGCGACCGCGATTGCCAACGGCGACCTCGGCCAGAAGATCACGGTGGACGTCAAGGGCGAGATCCTGCAGATCAAGGACACCATCAACACCATGGTGGACCAGCTGGGGTCTTTCGCCTCCGAGGT
>NZ_SCMM01000081.1:0-11889 GCF_005503345.1 Ramlibacter sp. 2FC | reverse complement strand
CCCCTCACCCCACCCTTGCCGGTGGAGGTGATCAGCGCCAGATTGCCGGGACCGGGAATCGCGAGAAACAGGATGATGGCCGCGACGAAAGCGCCGTAATCTGCAACGCCGAACATGGGAATTTCCTCGGAAGCTGAGCGCTGAGTTTACGTGACGTATGGGCCCACACCGGCGCAGCGGATCAGGATTTCACGCGCAGCCAGACCAGGCAGCGCTCGGCGTCGAGCGCCGGAACCGCGAGCTGTTCCACGTGAAACACCTCGATGTCGTCCGGCAGGGCCGCAATCTCATCATGAGGCGGCTTGCCCTTCATGGCCATCCAGACGCCGCCCGGCACCAGCGCCGCGCGCGACCAACTGGTGAAATCGAGCAGCGAGGCAAAGGCGCGCGAGCAGACCAGCTCGTAACCCTCGCTCAGCGACTCGACGCGCGCATGCAGGCCGCGCAGGTTGGGCAGCTTGAGCGACGCCGCCACCTGCTGCACGAAGGCCGCCTTCTTGGCCACCGTGTCGACGCAGGTCACGGAGACCTCGGGACAGCAGATCGCGATCACCACGCCGGGCAGGCCCGCGCCCGCGCCCACGTCGAGCAGGCGCAGGGGCCGGCCGCCGCTGTGCCGGCGCAGCGGGCCGATCACGGCCAGGCTGTCGAGCAGGTGGTGGCTCAGCATCTCGGCCGGCTCGCGCAGGGCCGTGAGGTTGTAGACCTTGTTCCACTTCTGGATCAATTCCAGATAGTCGAGCAAGCGCGCGATCTGGGCTTCTTCCAGCGCCAGGCCCAGGGCCTGGACGCCTTGCCGCAGCGCGGTCTCCAGCGCGGCCCTCATGCGGCGGTTTCGCCTTCGGGCGCCGGCAGCGTGGCGAAGCCCTTGAAGCCGCCCTTCTTCAGGTGGATCATCAGCAGGGAGATGCTGGCCGGCGTGATGCCCGAGATGCGCGAGGCCAGGCCCAGGGTCTCGGGCCGGTGCTTTTGCAGCTTCTGGCGCGCCTCGATCGACAGCGCCGTGACCTGCATGTAGTCCAGGTCGGGCGGCAGCTTGAGGCCCTCGTAGTAGGCAGCGCGCGCCACCTCGTCTTTCTGCCGGTCTATGTAGCCCGCGTACTTGGCCGCGATCTCAACCTGCTCGATCACCGGCGCGCTCAATTCGCCCAGTGTTTCACGTGAAACAGCGTCGCTCGCATACTTGCCACCGTCGAGCGACATCAGCGCCGTGTAGCTCACGTCGGGCCGGCGCAGCAGATCGAAAAGCTTGTATTCGTGGTCTATCGACTTGCCGAGCACGCGCTCGGACTCGGCCGCCGGCAGGATGCGCGGGTTGACCCAGGTGGCCTTGAGGCGCTCTGTTTCACGTGAAACAGCATCGCGCTTGCGGCAGAAGGCATCCCAGCGCGCGTCGTCGACCAGGCCCATGCGGCGCCCGGCCTCGGTGAGGCGCATGTCGGCATTGTCCTCGCGCAGCTGCAGGCGGAACTCGGCGCGGCTGGTGAACATGCGGTAGGGCTCGGTCACGCCCTTGGTGATCAGGTCGTCGACCAGCACGCCCAGGTAGGCCTCGTCGCGGCGCGGTAGCCAGGGCCCCTCCCCCCGGCATTGCAGCGCGGCGTTGATGCCGGCGAACAGGCCCTGGGCCGCGGCCTCCTCGTAGCCGGTCGTGCCGTTGATCTGGCCGGCGAAGTACAGGCCCTGGATGGCGCGCGTCTCGAAGCTGCTCTTGAGCGCGCGCGGGTCGAAGTAGTCGTACTCGATCGCGTAGCCGGGGCGCAGGATATGCGCGTTCTCCAGGCCCTTCATGCTGCGCACCAGCGCGTACTGGATGTCGAACGGCAGACTGGTCGAGATGCCGTTGGGGTAGTACTCGTTGGTGGTCAGGCCTTCGGGCTCGAGGAAGATCTGGTGGCTGTCCTTGTCGGCGAAGCGGTTGATCTTGTCCTCCACGCTAGGGCAGTAGCGCGGGCCCACGCCCTCGATCTTGCCGGTGAACATGGGGCTGCGGTCGAAGCCCGAGCGGATGATCTCGTGCGTGCGTTCGTTGGTGTGCGTGATCCAGCAGGACATCTGCTGCGGGTGCATGGCCACGCTACCCATGAAGCTGAACACCGGCACCTGTCCTTCGTTGACCCCGCCCGGCATGCCATCGCCGGGCTGCTCGGTGCATTGCGAGAAGTCTATCGTGCGGCCGTCCAGGCGCGGCGGGGTGCCGGTCTTGAGCCGCCCTTGCGGCAGCTTGAGTTCCTTGAGGCGCGCCGACAGCGACACCGCGGGCGGGTCGCCGGCGCGGCCAGCCGCGTAGTTGTCCAGGCCCACATGGATCTTGCCGTCCAGGAAGGTGCCGGCCGTCAGCACCACGGTGCGGGCGCGAAAAGCGATGCCGACCTGGGTCACGGCGCCGACCACGCGCTCGCCCTCGACCAGCAGGTCGTCGACGGCCTGCTGGAACAGCCACAGATTGGGCTGGTTCTCCAGGCGCCGTCGGATGGCGGCCTTGTAGAGGATGCGGTCGGCCTGGGCGCGCGTGGCGCGCACGGCCGGGCCCTTGGAGCTGTTGAGGATGCGGAACTGTATGCCGCCCTCGTCGGTCGCGATGCCCATGGCGCCGCCCAGCGCGTCGACCTCCTTGACCAGGTGGCCCTTGCCTATGCCGCCGATCGAGGGGTTGCAGCTCATCTGGCCCAGGGTCTCGATGTTGTGCGTGAGCAGCAGCGTCTTGCAGCCCATGCGTGCCGCGGCCAGCGCCGCCTCGGTGCCGGCATGGCCGCCGCCGACCACGATCACATCGAATTCCTGGGGGTAGGTATAGCCTTGCATGTTCAAGCCTCTATGCATTCAGTCTTCAAGCCGGCTGCCTGGGCCGCCTGGGCCTGGCGCCGGTCGGCGGTGGCGAACAGGTCGACGCGCGCCGCCTGGGCCGTCGCGATGTGCAGCGCGTCGGTGGCGCACAGCCGGCTGCGCTCCATGGCCGCGAGCGCCAGCGCCTCGATCTCGGGGCTGACCGGCAGCACCTCGAAGTCGGCAAAATCCTGGGCCATCGCGCCCATCACGCGCGCGTACTGCTCGGCGTCCAGCGCCGCATCGCGCAGTTCGCGCAGCAGGCCGGACGCAACTTCGAGCCGGCAATGCGCGGCCAGCACCACCGTGTCGGCGGCGGCCAACAGGCGCTCGAGCGCCGCGTGGCCGGGCTCGAGCCGGTAGCGCTTGGCGATCGCCGAGGAGTCCAACAGCAGCCTCATGCCCCGCCCCCGCCGAGCGCGCCCTGGCGCTCCTCGACGATGCGCTGGGCCAGGGTCTTGCCGGACGGACAAGCCGCCGGCGGCGCGTCGAAGGGTCGCTTCCAGCTCGGCACGCGCGCTGCGTCGTCGCCGCGCACCGGCACCAGCTCGGCCACCGGCTTGCCGTGCCGCAGGATGCGCACCGTCTCGCCCTGCTGCACCAGGTCCACCATTTCCGACGCATGGGCGCGGAACTCGCTCAAGGACAGGGTTTTCATTTGTACAAATTGAAAAATTTTGTACATTTTATCCGAGCCGCTCCGGACTGACCTGGCGGGTGGACAGGTGTCGGAGGGTCGAGACAGGTCTATGCATTTCCCGCATAACCCAAGATAAAGCCGGCCTTGGACTTCCCAGGGGGCCGGACCTAAGCTTGCGCCCATCCCGCAATCGCACCTGGAGAAACCAGCATGTCACCCAACCCCCGCAGCACCCCGCCCCTGACCCACGCCCTGCCCTCCTACCTGCAGGCCGACAACCTCGGCCCCTGGGGCATCTTCCTGCAGCAGGTCGACCGCGTCACGCCCTACCTGGGCCCCCTGGCGCGCTGGGTCGAGACGCTCAAGCGGCCCAAGCGCGCCCTGATCGTCGACGTGCCGATCCACCTCGACGACGGCACGGTGGCCCATTTCGAGGGCTACCGCGTGCACCACAACACCTCGCGCGGCCCCGGCAAGGGCGGCGTGCGCTTCCACCAGGACGTCACCCTGTCCGAGGTCATGGCCCTGTCGGCCTGGATGTCGGTCAAGAACGCCGCGGTCAACGTGCCCTACGGCGGCGCCAAGGGCGGCATACGCGTCGACCCGCTGAAGCTCTCGCGCGGCGAGCTCGAGCGCATGACGCGCCGCTACACCAGCGAGATCGGCATCCTGATCGGCCCGAGCAAGGACATCCCGGCGCCCGACGTCAACACCAACGAGCAGGTGATGGCCTGGATGATGGACACCTACTCGATGAACCAGGGCACGACGGCCACCGGCGTGGTCACCGGCAAGCCGATCGACCTGGGCGGCTCGCTGGGCCGGCGCGAGGCCACGGGCCGCGGCGTCTACACCGTGGGCGTCGAGGCGGCCCACCATATCGGCCTCAAGATCGAGGGCGCGCGCCTGGCCGTGCAGGGCTTCGGCAACGTGGGCGGCATCGCGGCCAAGCTGTTCGCCGAGGCCGGCGCCCGGGTGGTGGCGGTGCAGGACCATGGCGGCAGCCTCTACCGCGAAGCCGGCCTGGACGTGCCCGCCCTGCTGGCCCATGTGCAGGAAAGCGGCAGCGTGGCCGGTTTCCCCGGCGGCGAGAAGATCGAGGACAACGCCTTCTGGGGCGTGGACTGCGACATCCTGATCCCCGCCGCGCTGGAGCAGCAGATCACCGAGGCCAACGCCGGCCGCATCACGGCGCGCCTGATCATCGAGGGCGCCAACGGCCCCACCACGCCGGCGGCCGACGACATCCTGCAAGACCGCAACGTGCTGGTCGTGCCCGACGTGATCGCCAACGCCGGCGGCGTCACCGTGAGCTACTTCGAGTGGGTGCAGGACTTCTCCAGCTTCTTCTGGACCGAGGACGAGATCAACGCCCGCCTGGTCAAGGTCATGAAGGAGGCCTTCGCCACCGTCTGGCAGGTGGCGCACGAGAACAAGGTGACCCTGCGCACCGCGACCTTCATCGTCGGCTGCCAGCGCATCCTGCGCGCGCGCGAGATGCGGGGTCTCTACCCCTGAACCCCGGCGGGGCGCGCGCGATGCGCCGACAATGGCGGCCATGAATTCCGCCCCACCGAAGCTGCTGGTGTTCGCCGGCAGCACCCGTGCCCAGTCCTGGAACCGCAAGCTCGCCGCCGTCGCGGCGCAGCTGGCGCGCGAGGCCGGCGCCGAGGTCACCCACCTGGAACTGGCCGAGCATGAGCTGCCGCTCTACAACGGCGACCTCGAGGCGCGCGGCCTGCCGCCCGAGGTGCTGCGGCTCAAGCAGATCTTCCACGCCCACGCGGGCTGGATCATCTGCACGCCCGAGTACAACGGCAGCTACCCCGCGCTGCTGAAGAACACGCTGGACTGGATCTCGCGCCCCGTGCCCGGCGATACCGAATGGAGCGACGGCATGCGCCCCTTCGCCGGCAAGGTCGTGGGCCTGCTCAGCGCCTCACCCGGTAGCCTGGGCGGCCTGCGCTCGCAAAGCCATCTGGCGCCGCTGCTGCTGGTGCTGCAATGCTGGGTCGCACCGAAGAAGTTCGCTCTGGCCAAGGCCGGCGAGGCCTTCGGGCCCGACGGCGGCTTGCTCAGCGAGGCCAGCCGCAAGAGCGTGCGGGCCGTGGTCGACCAGGTGATCTGGGCCGCCGAGCGACTCGCGCCCTGATGAACTGCCGTGCCGGCTGCGGCGCCTGCTGCATCGCGCCCTCGGTCTCCAGCCCCATCCCCGGCATGCCGGAGGGCAAGCCCGCGGGCCAGCGCTGCGCCCAGCTCGATGCGGCCGACCGCTGCCGCATCTTCGGCCGGCCCGAGCGCCCCGCGGTCTGCGCCCAGCTCAGGCCCTCGGCCGAGATGTGCGGCGCGCAGGCCGACGGCGGACGGCATGCCCTGCTCTACCTGGCGCGGCTGGAGCAGCTGACGGCGCCGGGCTGAGCGGCGGAGCTCAGGGCGGCGGGCCGTCGGTGTCGCCGGGCCCGATCTCGGGCTGGCCCAGCTGCTGCAGGCTCTCCAGCGGCTTGCCGGCCAGCACGCCGACCACCAGCTGGGCGATGGCCCGCCCGGTCGAGTCGCCGGTGGGCTGTATGACCGCGGTCACGCGGTAGGGCAGCGGAATATCGGCGGGTACGCCGTCGTAGACGATCAACGACACCTCCCGGCCGGGCGTCAGCCCCGCGTCGGTCAGGGCACGCAGCGCGCCCAGGCCGCAAAGGTTGTTGTCGACCAGCACCGCCGTCGGCGCATCCGGCTGAGCCAGCAGGCTGCGCATGGCCTCGTAGCCGTCCTTGCGCGACTGCGCCACCTCGCGCATCAGTGCCGGATCCGGCGCCATGCCTGCACCGTTCAGCGCCTCGCAAAAGCCCGCGTGGCGCTGCAGCGCAAAGTTGATCGCCAGCGGCGCATGGATCAGGCCGATGCGCCGGTGGCCCAGGGCGATCAGGCGCTGCGCCGCCGTGCGCGCGCCGGCCTGGTTGTCGAAGTCCAGCCAGGCATAGGGCCGGTCGCTGCGGGTGCGGCCATAGGCCAGGAAGGGAAAGCCCTTTTCCTGCAGAAAGCGGATGCGCGGGTCCTCCTGCAGCGTGTTGGCGACGATCAGCGCGTCCACGCGGCGGTTGGCGATCAGGCGCCGGTAAGTGTCGAGTTCGGTCTGGGGGCGCGCGGCGGCGATGATCAGGTCCAGGCCGGCTTCGGACAGCCCGTCGGAAATGCCGGCCACCACGTCGACGAAGCGTGGGTCGCCCAGACCGGTGGCGCCATAAGGATGGAAGGGATAGACGATGCCCACCGCGTCGGCGCGCCCGGTGGCCAGGCGCCTGGCCGCCGCATCGGGCTGGTAGCCGGCGCGCCTCGCCGCCTCGACCACGCGCTCGCGCGTCGCGGCGCTCACGTCGGAGTAGCCGGCCAGGGCGCGGCTCACCGTGGTCGGCGACAGGCCCAGCGACTGCGACAGCGCCTTCAGATTCATTTTCACGCCCCACCCCTTTGCTGCAAGCCGAAATCTCAAATCGCTTTGGATCGTACCAGACCAGGTTGAACTCCCGGCCTTCGTGGTTTCCCTGGCTTGTTCTGCAAACGTAACCGTCGCTCATCCAAAGCGGTTCGGGTAAACCATTAAAGCAAATCAAAGCGCTTTACCTAGAATCCAAAGCGCTTTGATTAATAACAAAGCATCCACCCACCAGATTCGAATCTTTCGACGTCACTTAGGAGATAAGCATGAAAACGATGATCACTACCGCGTCGAGTATCCTGCTCGGCCTCGGCATGACCCAGCTGGCTCACGCCGATGTCGGCTTCAACGCCAACCTCGAACTCGACACCACCTACCTCAACGAGATCAAGGCCCCCGCCACCAACGCCCGCACCGACAGCCTGGGCCTGGGCGGGCGCGTGGAAGTCAACGCCCTCGCGCGCGGAATGAACGGCGACGCCTTCGTGGCCGGCAAGGCCAGCCTGCTGGCCAAGAAGGACGGCAACACCGCCGTCGACGACATGTGGGTGCAGTTCGGCAACAAGACCGGCGACGTCAAGCTCGGCCGCTTCGAAGCCGTGGACCTGTTCCCGCTGGGCAAGGACACCGTGGCCGAGCTCAAGGTCGGCACCTACGAGGGTTACCGCGCCAACGCGCTGCGCGGCCGCTTCTCCAGCGGCGTCTTCCACGGCGCCCTGGGCCTGAACGCCACCGACAGCCTGCGCATCGAGCTCGGCCTGGTCGAGACCAAGGAAGCCGGCATCAACAAGGGCTTGCGCCCCGCGCTGACCTACACCAACGGCCCGCTGACCCTGCGCGCCGGCCTGGAGGCGGTCAAGAAGGTCGGCTCCACCACCGGCAGCGAGACCGGCCTGGGCCTGTCCGCCGGCTACCAGCTGACCAAGGACAGCATGCTCAACGTCAACTTCGCCAAGAAGGAAGACGACAAGACCTTCGGCATCAACGCCACCTTCGGCCCCGCCGGCCTGGGCCTGGTGCACGCCAAGGGCGCCACGGCCGCGCAGAAGGCCACCACGGTCTACGCGGCCTACAGCTTCCCGCTCATGGGGGTCAAGGGCGCCACCATCACCCCGGCCGTCAGCCTGGCCAAGGGCGGCCCCGGCAGCGACAACCAGCTCGCCGCGCGCGTGCGCATCAACTATGCGTTCTGAACGCAGGGCCAGCCGGCATACGGGCGGCCGCCCGATGCCTGGGCTTTGCCATTGCATGACCTGCTTCCCCACATAATGGCGCGATGACCGAACCCGGCCGACCGCGTTTGAACCGGATCGCCGGACCCCTGCTCGGCGAATTCATGCTGGGCATGAGCGTGGCCATGGTCTGCCTCTGGCTGGCCTCACGCAGCTCGGACGCCGCCGCCGGCGCCTTCGGCCTGGCCAGCCAGGTGCTGGAAACCCTGTTCGTGCTGTTTCGCGTGCTCGCCATCGGCGTCAGCGTCGCGCTCACCCAGGCGCTGGGCGCGGGCCAGAACGAAACCGCCGAGCGCACCGCCCGGGCGGTGCTGGGCGCGAGCACCTGGGCCGGCCTGCTGGCCGCAGCCTGTGTGCTGCTGGGCGACGGGCTCATGCTGGCCCTGCTGAATGCGCCGCAGGCGGTGCGCCCCCTGGCCAGCCCCCTGCTGCAGCTGCTGGCCCCGGCCCTGCTGCTCGAGGCCTACAACCTCAGCCTGGCGGCCATACTGCGCGCCCACCTGCAGGCGCGCGCCTGCCTGCGCGTCATGCTGCTCATGCACGGACTGCACCTGCTGCTGGCCATCCCGCTGATGCAGGGCGTGGGCGCCTGGGACGGACTGGGCCTGCCGGGCTACGCGCTGGCCATGCTGGTCAGCCGGGCCGTCGGCCTGGCCGTCCACCTGTGGCTGTGGCGCCGCAAGCTGCAGATCGGGCCGCGCTGGCGCGACTTCTGGGTTCTGCGCCTGCCGGTACTGCGCCCCGTGCTGCGCATCGGCCTGCCGGGGGCGGGCACCGAAATGGTCTACCGCCTGGCCTTCATGGTCTCGCTGGCCGCGACCGCGAGCCTGGGCGTGAGCGCCCTGGCCACCCATTCCTACACCCTGCAGCTGCTCAAGTACGTGGTACTGATCAGCCTGGCCATAGGCTGGGCCTGCGAGATCATGGTCGGCCGCCTGGTTGGCGCGGGCGACTTCCGCGCCGCCAATGTCCTGGTGCGCAAGGCGGTGCGCAACGGCTTGGCGGCCTCCGGCGGCCTGGCCCTGCTGGCCGCGCTCGGGGCCCCCTGGCTGCTGCCGGTGTTCACGCGCGATGCGCAGGTCATCGCCGCCGCGCAGACCCTGCTGTGGCTGTCGCTGGCGCTGGAAACCGGCCGCGTCTTCAACATCATCGTGGCCGGCGCCCTGCGCGCCACCGGCGACGCGGTCTATCCCGCGCTGGCCAGCGTGGGCTCGATGGCCCTGGTCCTCGGCGCGGGCTCGGTCTGGCTGGGCAAGCTCTTCGGCCTGCCCGGGATCTGGATCGCCTATGCCCTGGACGAATGGCTGCGCGGCCTGCTGCTGCTGGCCCGCTGGCTGGTCCACGGCTGGCTGCCGCACGCGCGCGACAGCCAGCGCCGCCAACGCGCGCCGAGCTGAAACGCACAAACCCCGCCCCCGTCCGGCCAGCGCCGGCGCGACCCACAACTCACGGAGCAAACACCATGTATACCGCCTCCCCCAAGCGTTACGACACCATGAGCTACCGCCGCTGCGGCCGCAGCGGCCTGCGCCTGCCCGCGGTCTCGCTGGGCCTGTGGCACAACTTCGGCGCCGCGGACGATTTCGCCACCATGCGCGAGACCGTGCGCGCCGCCTTCGACCAGGGCATCACGCATTTCGACCTGGCCAACAACTACGGCCCGCCGCCCGGCAGCGCCGAGGAAAACTTCGGCCGCCTGCTGCGCAGCGAGTTCGGCTCGCACCGCGACGAGCTGATCGTCTCGACCAAGGCAGGTTTCCTGATGTGGCCCGGCCCCTATGGCGAATGGGGCTCGCGCAAGTACCTGCTGGCCAGCCTGGACCAGAGCCTCAAGCGCCTGGGCCTGGACTACGTGGACATCTTCTACTCGCACCGCCCCGACCCCGACACGCCGCTGGAGGAGACCATGGCCGCGCTGGACCACGCGGTGCGCAGCGGCCGCGCGCTCTACGTGGGCCTGTCCAACTACCCGCCGCAGCAGTTTCGCGCCGCCGCCGCCCTGCTGAGGCAGATGGGCACGCCCTGCCTGATCCACCAGCCGCGCTACAACATGCTCGACCGCGACATCGAGTCCGGCCTGCTCGAGGCCTTGGCCGCCGAGGGCGCGGGCTGCATCGCCTACTCGCCGCTGGCCCAGGGCCTGCTGACCGATCGCTACGCCGGCGGCCAGGTGCCTGCCGACTCGCGAGCGGCCGGTACGGGCGGCTTCCTCACCCGCGAGCACCTGACCCCGGCGCGCCTGGCGACCGTGGCCCAGCTGCAGCAAATCGCCTCGGCGCGTGGCCAAACCCTGGCCCAGATGGCATTGGCCTGGGTGCTGCGCCACCCCGGCATGAGCTCGGTGCTGATCGGCGCGAGCCGCCGCTCCCAGGTCGACGACGCGGTCGCAGCGCTCAAGCGGCTGGATTTCGAAGCCGACGAGCTGGCCGCGATCGAGGCCGCCCTGCAGGCCTGAGCAGCATCGCGCAAGCACTCCATAGGGAAAATACCTAGCGCAAATTCAAAGCGCTTTGGATAATATTCAAAGCGCTTTGAGAGCCAAGCGTCCACACGCCGAGGAGCAATAGCAATAGCCTGGCAAACCGCTGCCGGTCAGAGGACCCCCAGCGCAAGCCAATTTCAAGCCTGAGACGGGTGACTGGGCCCGTCGTCCACGGAGACACAGCGAACATGAAGACCAAGATCACCAAGTTCACCGCCGCCCTGGCCATGGCATTCGGCGCCATAGGCGCCGGTCATGCGGCCACGATCACGATCTCCTGCGGCAACAGCGGCGCCGACTACGAGACCTGCAAGAAGCACGCGGACCAATGGGCCAAGAAGAGCGGGCACCAGGTGAAGATGTTCTCGCCGCCGGCCAGCACCACCGACAGCCTGGCCCTGTACCGCCAGCTGTTCGCGGCCAAGTCCTCCGACGTGGACGTGATCATGATCGACGTGGTCTGGCCCGGCGTGATCAAGGACCACCTGCTCGACCTCGGCAAGTTCAGCAAGGGCGCCGAGAAGGAGCATTTCCCGGCCATCGTCGCCAACAACACGGTGGACGGCAAGCTGCTGGGCATGCCCTGGTTCACCGACGCCGGCCTGCTGTTCTTCCGCAAGGACCTGCTGCAAAAGCATGGCCTCAAGGCCCCGACCACCTGGGAGGAGCTCACGGCCGCCGCCAAGAAGGTGCAGGACGCCGAACGCGCGGCCGGCCAGAAAGACTTCCAGGGCTTCGTGTTCCAGGCCAAGGCCTACGAGGGCCTGACCTGCGACGCGCTCGAGTGGGTCGCCAGCTACAACGGCGGCTCCATCGTCGAGAAGGACGGCAGCATCTCGATCAACAACGCCAAGGCCGCCAAGGCCCTGGACATGGCCGCCTCCTGGATCGGCAGCATCGCGCCGGCCGGCGTGCTGAACTACGGCGAGGAGGACGCGCGCGGCGTGTTCCAGAACGGCAACGCCCTGTTCATGCGCAACTGGCCCTACGCCTGGTCCCTGGGCCAGGCCGGCGACAGTCCGATCAAGGGCAAGATCGGCGTCGCGCCCCTGCCCAAGGGCGAGGCGAACGGCAAGAACGCCGCCACCCTGGGCGGCTGGCAGCTGGCCGTGAGCAAGTACTCCAAGACGCCCGAGGTCGCGGCCGACCTGGTGATGTACATGACCAGCGCCGAGAGCCAGAAGGACCGCGCCATCGTCGGCTCCTACAACCCGACCCGCCCAGCCCTCTACCAGGACAAGGACGTGATCGCCGCCAACCCCTTCATGGGCGAGCT
>NZ_SCMM01000080.1:0-12249 GCF_005503345.1 Ramlibacter sp. 2FC | reverse complement strand
CGCTGATCGACAAATGGGCTTCGGGCATCTGCTGGCGAAAGGCCCGGGTGAGCGGCACCGTGAGCACGCGCGCCACGCTGGGCGGCAGGCCCAGCGCCACGCGCCCGGCCAGGCCGCCGCGCGCGCGCGCCAGCTCCTCGCGCGCCCGCTCGACCTGGTGCAGGATGCCGCGCCCATGCTCCAGCAGCAGCTTGCCGGCCTCGGTGGGTGTGGCGCCGCGGCCGTTGCGCACCAGCAGGTTCTGGCGCAATTCGACCTCGAGCAGGCGCACCTGACGGCTCAGCGCGGGCTGGGCCACGTCCAGCGCGACGGCGGCGCGCGTGAAGCTGCCCAGTTCGGCCACGCGCACAAAGTACTCGAGCTGCTTGAGGTCCACGATGCCCTTGGAAATTTACATAGCTGGATTGTAGATATAAATATTTGTTCTAGCTGCTAGACGACCTAGGGGCTGTTCGTCCGGGGGGCGAAGTCGCACAATCCGCCCCATCGGCCCGGCATCGCCCGGCGGCCCGCACCTCATCCGCACGACCAGGAGACCTGCATGATCATCGACTGCCACGGCCACTACACCACCGCGCCCAAGGCGCTGGAGAACTGGCGCAACGCACAGATCGCCAACCTCAAGACGCCCGAGCTCGGCCCCAAGGTCGCCGACCTCAAGATCAGCGACGACGAGCTGCGCGAGTCCATCGAGACCAACCAGCTGCGCCTGATGAAGGAGCGCGGCTCCGACCTCACCATCTTCAGCCCGCGCGCCAGCTTCATGGCCCACCACATCGGCGACTTCAAGGTCTCCTCGACCTGGGCCGCGATCTGCAACGAGCTCTGCTTTCGCGTCTCCCAGCTGTTCCCGGACAACTTCGTTCCGGCGGCCATGCTGCCGCAGTCGCCCGGCGTGGACCCTGCGACCTGCATTCCCGAGCTCGAGAAATGCGTCAAGGAATACGGCAACGTCGGCATCAACCTCAACCCCGATCCCTCGGGCGGTCACTGGACCAGCCCGCCGCTGACCGACAAGCAGTGGTACCCGATCTACGAGAAGATGGTCGAGTACGACATCCCGGCCATGATCCACGTGTCGACCAGCTGCAACGCCTGCTTCCACACCACGGGCGCGCATTACCTGAACGCCGACACCACGGCCGTGATGCAGCTGATCCAGGGCGACCTGTTCAAGGACTTCCCGACGCTGAAGTTCATCATCCCGCACGGCGGCGGCGCCGTGCCCTACCACTGGGGCCGTTTTCGCGGCTTGGCCCAGGAGATGAAGAAGCCGCTGCTGCAGGAGCATCTGCTGAAGAACGTCTTCTTCGACACCTGCGTCTACCACCAGCCCGGCATCGACCTGTTGACCAAGGTGATCCCGGTGGACAACATCCTGTTCGCCTCCGAGATGATCGGCGCCGTGCGCGGCATCGACCCGGAGACCGGCCACTACTACGACGACACCAAGCGCTACATCGAGGCCTCGACCATCGTCGTGGGCGACGACCGCTACAAGGTCTACGAGGGCAACGCGCGCCGCGTGTTCCCGCGCCTCGATGCCGCTCTGAAGCAGCGTGGCAAGTAATCGATCGAAACAAGGAAGCTGATCATGTACGAACTCGGAGTCGTCTACCGCAACATCACCCGCGCCGACCGCGCGGCCACCGAGCGCCTGGCCGCGCTGGGCTCGGCCACGGTGCACGAGGCCATGGGCCGCGTGGGCCTGCTCAAGCCCTATATGCGCCCGATCTACAGCGGTGTCCAGGTCTCCGGCACCGCCGTCACGGTGCTGCTGCAGCCCGGCGACAACTGGATGATGCATGTGGCGGCCGAGCAGATCCAGCCTGGTGACATCGTGGTCGCGGCCGTCACGGCCGAGTGCACCGACGGCTACTTCGGCGACCTGCTGGCCACCAGCTTCCAGGCGCGCGGCGCCAAGGCCCTGATCATCGACGCCGGCGTGCGTGACGTGAAGACGCTCAAGGAGATGGGCTTCCCGGTCTGGAGCAAGGCCATCTCGTCCAAGGGCACGATCAAGGCCACGCTGGGCTCGGTCAACATCCCGGTGGTCTGCGCCGGCATGATCGTGAACCCGGGCGACGCCATCGTCGCCGACGACGACGGCGTGTGCTGCGTGCCGGCCGCCAAGGTGGTCGAGGTGGCCGAGGCCGCCGCCAAGCGCGAAAGCTTCGAAGGCGAAAAACGCGCCAAGCTCGCCTCCGGCGTGCTGGGCCTGGACATGTACAAGATGCGCGAGCCGCTGGAAAAAGCCGGCCTGCGCTACATCGACTGAACCCGAGGAACTACCCGATGAAATCCATCCAAATCCTGCGCCGTGGCGCGCTGCTGTCCGCCGCCCTGGCCGTCGCCGGCCTGGGCCTGTTCGCCCAGAACGCGTCTGCCCAGGAATGGCCGACCCGGACCGTGCGCCTGATCCTGCCTTACCCCGTGGGCGGCGGCCCGGACGGCGTGGCCCGTCTGCTGGCCGACAAGCTGGGGCGCAAGTGGGGCAAGCCCGTGGTGGTCGAGAACCGCCCGGGCGGCAACGGCTTCATCGCCATCGACGCCTTCAAGCGCGGCGCCAAGGACGGCCACGACCTGATCCAGCTCGACAGCGTGCACCTGGCGGCCTATCCCTACATGTTCAAGAAGCTGCCCTACGAAGTCGAGAAGGACTTCGAGCCCCTGGCGCCGCTGTTCAAGGCCTACCTGTTCTTCACGGTGGCCCAGGACAGCAAGTACAAGAAGGTGTCGGACATCATCGCCGACGCCAAGGCCAACCCCGGCAAGCTCAACTACGGCTCCTGGTCGATCGGCAACCCGGTGCACCTGGGCATGGAGGAATTCCAGCAGTTGACCGGCACCAAGGTCGAGCATGTGCTCTACAAGGAAACCACCCAGCTCTACACCTCGGTGGCCACCGGCGAGCTGGCGTTCTCGATCGGCTCGGCGGCCACCGCCGGCCCCATGCAGCGCGCCGGCAAGCTGCGCTTCCTCGCGGTGGCGGCGCCCAAGCGCCTGTCTGCCTACCCGGACGTGCCCACCGTGGCCGAGTCGGGCGGCCCGGCTGCGCCCTACGAGGTCAGCGGCTGGAACAGCATCGTCGGCCCCAAGGGCCTGTCGCCGGCCGTCGCCGACAAGATCCGCAAGGACGTGGCCGAGGCGCTGTCCGGCCCCGAGGTGAAGGAGAAGTTCCTGTCCTTCGGCTACGAGCCGCTGAACCTGGACCGCCAGCAGTACGCCAAGTACATCCAGTCCGAGGCCAAGCGCCACGAGGCCATCATCAAGCGCGCCAAGATCGAGCTCGAGTAAAGACAAGGAGTTGCCTGCCATGGAATTCACCAAGACCCCCGGTTGGCTGGACTGGTACGCCGGCCCGAGCAAGCCCCGCTTCCAGCTGCCCGCCGGCAGCGTGGACGCGCACTGCCATGTGTTCGGCCCCGGCGCCGAGTTTCCCTACGCGCCCGAGCGCAAGTACACGCCCTGCGACGCCTCCAAGGCGCAGCTGTTCGCGCTGCGCGACCACCTGGGCTTCGCGCGCAACGTGGTCGTGCAGGCCACCTGCCACGGCGCCGACAACCGCGCCATGGTCGACGCCTGCCTGGCCTCTGCTGGCCGCGCGCGCGGCGTCGCCACCGTCAAGCGCAGCGTCAGCGATGAGGAGCTGCAGCAGTTGCACGCTGCCGGCGTGCGCGGCGTGCGCTTCAACTTCGTCAAGCGCCTGGTCGACTTCACGCCCAAGGACGAGCTGATGGAGATCGCCGGCCGCATCGCCAAGCTGGGCTGGCACGTCGTCATTTACTTCGAGTCCGTGGAGCTGCCCGAGCTGTGGGACTTCTTCACCGCGCTGCCGACCACGGTGGTGGTGGACCACATGGGCCGGCCCGACGTGAGCAAGCCCATCGATGGCCCCGAGTTCGAGCTGTTCCTCAAGTTCATGCGCGAGCACAAGAACGTCTGGAGCAAGGTCAGCTGCCCGGAGCGCCTGTCGGTCACCGGCCCCAAGGCGCTGAACGGCGAGCAAGGCTTGGAAGGTGGTGCCTACCGCGACGTGGTGCCGTTCGCGCGCCGCGTGGTCGAGGAGTTCCCCGACCGCGTGCTCTGGGGCACCGACTGGCCGCATCCCAACCTCAAGGACCACATGCCCGACGACGGCCTGCTGGTCGACTTCATCCCGCACATCGCGCCCACGGCCGAGCTGCAGAAGAAGCTCTTGGTCGACAACCCGATGCGCCTGTACTGGCCCGAAGAAGTCAAGTAAGGAGTCGACATGCCACTCGACAAGCCCTACATGGACGTGCCCGGCACGACCATCTTCGACGCCGAGCAAAGCCGCAAGGGCTACTGGCTCAACCAGTTCTGCATGTCGCTGATGAAGGCCGGGAACCGCGAGCGCTTCAAGGCCGACGAACGCGCCTACCTCGACGAGTGGGCCATGAGCGAGGAGCAGAAGCAGGCCGTGCTGGCGCGCGACCTCAACCGCTGCATCGCCCTGGGCGGCAACATCTACTTCCTGGCCAAGATAGGCGCGACCGACGGCCGCAGCTTCCAGCAGATGGCGGGCTCCATGACCGGTATGACCGAGGAAGAGTACCGCGACATGATGATCAAGGGCGGGCGTTCGGCCGAGGGCAACCGCTACCTCGGCGAGGACGGCGACGCCCAGCCGCAGAACCAGCCGCAAGGCAAGAGCCATGAGCTGCAGCAAGCCGCAGCGGGAAAGACCAAGGGGACCTGAATGGCCAGAATCACCGCATCCGTCTACACCTCGCACGTGCCGGCCATCGGCGCCGCGCTGGACCTCGGCAAGACGCAGGAGCCGTACTGGCAGCCGCTGTTCAAGGGCTACGAGTTCTCCAAGCAGTGGATGAAGGAGAACAAGCCCGACGTCGTCTTCCTGGTCTACAACGACCACGCCACGGCCTTCAGCCTGGACCTGATCCCCACCTTCGCCATCGGCACGGCGGCCGAGTTCCAGCCGGCCGACGAGGGCTGGGGGCCGCGCCCGGTGCCCAAGGTCATCGGCCACCCCGAACTCGCCTCACACATCGCGCAGAGCGTGATCCAGCAGGACTTCGACCTCACCATCGTCAACAAGATGGACGTGGACCACGGCCTCACCGTGCCGCTGTCGCTGATGTGCGGCGAGCTGGACCCCAAGACCGAGGCCTGGCCCTGCCCGGTGATCCCGTTTGCCGTCAACGTGGTGCAGTACCCCGTGCCCTCGGGCCGCCGCTGCTACATGCTGGGCCAGGCCATCCGCAAGGCCGTGGAGTCCTTCGACGAGGACCTCAACGTCCACATCTGGGGCACGGGCGGCATGAGCCACCAATTGCAGGGCCCGCGCGCCGGCCTGATCAACCGCGAGTGGGACAACGCCTTCCTGGATCAGCTGATCGCCGACCCCGAGGGCCTGTCGAACAAGCCGCACATCGACTACGTGCGCGAGGCCGGCAGCGAGGGCATCGAGCTCGTCATGTGGCTGATCGCGCGCGGCGCCATGGCCGACGTGGCCGGCGGCCCGGCGCCCAAGCTCACGCACCGCTTCTACCATGTGCCTGCATCCAACACGGCCGTAGGCCACCTGATTCTGGAGAACTGAACATGACCATCAAAGTCGCTCTCGCCGGTGCCGGCGCCTTCGGCATCAAGCACCTGGACGGCATCAAGAACATCGCCGACGTGGAAGTGGTGTCGCTGATCAGCCGTGACCTGGACAAGACCCGGGAAGTGGCCGACAAGTACGGCATCAAGCATGTCAGCACCGAGCTGGCCGACGCGCTGGCGATCAAGGAAGTGGACGCCGTGATCCTGTGCACGCCCACGCAGATGCACGCTTCGCAGTCCATCGCCTGCCTCCAGGCCGGCAAGCATGTGCAGGTCGAGATCCCGCTGTGCGACGTGTACAAGGACGGCCAGGAAGTGGCGGCCCTGCAGAAGCAGACCGGCCTCGTCGCCATGGTCGGCCACACCCGCCGCTTCAACCCCAGCCACCAGTGGGTGCACAAGAAGATCCAGGCCGGCGAGTTCAACGTCCAGCAGATGGATGTGCAGACCTATTTCTTCCGCCGCACCAACATGAACGCCCTGGGCCAGCCGCGCAGCTGGACCGACCACCTGCTGTGGCACCATGCCGCCCACACCGTGGACCTGTTCGCCTACCAGGCCGGCAGCCCCATCGTGAAGGCCAATGCCATCCAGGGCCCGATCCACCCCGCGCTGGGCATCGCCATGGACATGAGCATCCAGCTCAAGGCCGCCAACGGCGCGATCTGCACGCTGAGCCTGTCGTTCAACAACGACGGGCCCCTGGGCACCTTCTTCCGCTACATCGGCGACACCGGCACCTACATCGCGCGCTACGACGACCTGTTCAACGGCAAGGAGGAGAAGATCGACGTGTCCCAGGGCTACGTGTCCATGAACGGCATCGAGCTGCAGGACCGCGAATTCTTCGCCGCCATCCGCGAAGGCCGCGAGCCCAATTCCAGCGTGGCCCAGGTGCTGCCCTGCTACCAGGTGCTGCACGACCTGGAGCAGCAACTCGGCGCCTGAGTGTCATGGCGAGGCGCGCAGCCTTCAGCTGCGAGGCCGAAGGCCGTGGCGGGCGCGGCAATCCACGGTGGATCGCCGCGCCCCTGCGGGGCTCGCGATGACGATCCAGCGCGCCCGCTCCCGTCATTGCGAGGCGGCGCAGCCGCCGTGGCAATCCATGATGGATCGCCACGCCGCTTGCGGGGCTCGCGATGACGCATGATTCCACGGCTCCATCCTCGCGGCTGGAGCCGTTGCCGTTTTCAGGAGATCTTTCGATGCAACAACGCAAACTCGGCCCCTTCAGCGTCAGCGCCATCGGCCTGGGCTGCATGAACCTCAGCCACGCCTACGGCGCGCCGCCCTCGCCCGAGCAGGGCGAGCAGCTCCTGCTGGCCGCGCTGGACGCCGGCGTGACCCATTTCGACACCGCCGCCCTGTACGGCTTCGGCGCCAACGAAACCCTGGTCGGCAAGGTGCTGTCGCCGCACCGCAGCCGCTTCACCCTGGCCAGCAAATGCGGCATGAGCGGCGTGGACCTCAATGGCGACGGCAAGCCCGTGCGCGTGATCGACGGCCGGCCCGAAACCATCAAGGCCACCTGCGAGGCCGCGCTCAAGCGGCTGCGCACCGAGGTGATCGACCTCTACTACCTGCACCGCTGGGACAAGAAGCTGCCCATAGAGGACAGCGTGGGCGCGCTGGCCGACCTGGTGCGCGAGGGCAAGATCCGCAGCATAGGCCTGTCCGAAGTCTCGGCCGCCACCATACGCAAGGCCCACGCCGTGCACCCCGTCGCCGCCGTGCAGACCGAGTACTCGCTGTGGACGCGCAACCCCGAGATCGCCGTACTCGACACCTGTCGCGAACTCGGCATCAGCTTCGTCGCCTTCAGCCCGGTGGCGCGCGGCTTCCTCACGGGCGCGCCGCCCGACGTGGCTGCGTTCGAAGCCAAGGACATCCGCCGCGCCATGCCGCGCTTTGCGCCCCAGAACTACGCGCAGAACCTCAGGCTGCTGGACGGCTACCAGGCCATCGCGCGCGAAGTCGGCTGCACCCCGGCCCAGCTGGCCCTGGCCTGGCTGCTGCACCAGGGCCAGGACATCCTGCCGATTCCCGGCACCACGCGGGTCGACCACCTGCTGGACGACCTGGGCGCGGTCAACGTCAAGCTCGACGCCGCGGTGCTCGCGCGCCTCGATGCGCTGATCAACCAGAACACCGTGGTCGGCAGCCGCTACAACGACCAGGGCAACAGCGAGGTCGATACCGAGACCTTCTGACGCCCCATACACTCCCGCCATGACCACCACACCCACCCGTACCCAACCCCTGCGCATAGGCATCCTAGGCTGCGCCAACATCGCCAAGCAGTTCGCGCGCGACGTGCAGCCCAGCGCGGCCGTCCAGATCGTGGCCGTCGCCAGCCGCGACGCCGACAAGGCCGCCGCCTTCGCCGCCGCCCAGGGCATAGCACGCCACCACGCCAGCTACGAAGCCCTGCTGGCCGACCCCGAGGTCGACGCCGTCTACATCCCCCTGCCCAACAGCCTGCACGCCGAATGGGCGGTCAAGGCCGCCGAGGCCGGCAAGCATGTGCTGTGCGAAAAGCCCCTGGCCCTGGGCCGGGCCGAGGCGCAGACCATGTTCGACGCCGCGCGGCGCCACCACGTCATGCTGCTCGAGGCCTACCCCTGGTGGTTCCAGCCCCAGACCGGCGACATGCTGGCGCTGCTGCAGCAAGGCGCCATCGGCGAGCTGCGCTCGGTGCAGGCCAGCTTCGGCTTCACCGTGGGCAACCCGCAGACCAACATCCGCCTGAAGCCCGAGCTGGGCGGCGGCGCGCTGCTCGACGCCGGCAGCTACACGCTGAGCCTGATCCGCCTGGTCATGGGCAGCGCGCCCGAGCGCGTGCTGGCCGACGCCAGCTGGTCCGACTCGGGCGTGGACATCAGCCTCGTGGCCACGCTGCATTTCGCCGACGGCCGGCGCGCCCAGCTGTCCTGCGCCATGGACGCGGCCAACCACCGCCGCGCCACCCTGGTCGGCAGCCAGGGCACGATGGAGACCGAGTACCTCAACCACACCAGCGACGGCGCCGGCCATCCCTGGGGCTACCTGCCCAGCCAGCTGCGCTTGCGCCGCGGCATCGCCAACAGCATCCCCTTCGAGGAGATCCGCTCTCCCAGCGGCAGCGGCTTCCGCTTCTGTGCCGAGGCCTTCGCCAAGGTGGTCGCCGAGCAGGATTTCGACGCCATAGCCCGTGCCGCCGCCGCCAGCCTGGACATTGCGGCCACGCTGGAGGCGATCGCGCGTAGCGCGCGCGAGGGCAGGGCGGTGGCGGTTTAGGGCGGGCGGCCAAGCTCCAGCCGGCCGCCTCAGGCGTGGCGCCTTGCGGCCACTCTGTTTTTGTTTTACATTCTGTATTCGCGATTTGCGAATATTGAATCATGGCCCAGCTCAAACCTCAAGACTTTCTGGTCGCCCTCAAGCTCGTGGCCTGGGGTAGTCGGCGCTGGACCTATGCCAGCCTGGCGCAGGCCCTGGGCTTGAGCGCTTCCGAAGCCCATGCCTGCATCAGGCGCGGCTTGCAGGCCGGCTTGCTGGTAGACAACGCGCTGCTGGTGCCGCCCGACTCGGTGCCGATGGGCGTGCAGGAGCCGGCGGCAGGGTATCGGGTGCATACGCGGCCGCGCCGTGCCCGGCTGCAGGTGGGTGAGGCGCCGGACCGGCCGACTGACAACCCGGCGCATGTGAACGCGCGCCATCTGGCCGAGTTCGCCCTGCATGGCGCCAAGTACGCCTTCTTCGCCGAGCGCCTGCCGGTGGCGCTGGGCGTGCCCACCAGTCACAGCGCCCCGGCGTTCGCCAATGTCTTCGTGCCAGGCTCGGACGCCTGGGTCTGGCCCCATCCGCAGGGCACGGTGCGCGGCCAGGGGCTGATGCCGCTGCACCCGAGCGTGCCCTATGCCGCCATGCAGGACGAAAAGCTTTACGAGATGCTGGCGCTGTTCGACGCCTTGCGCGTGGGGCGCGCGCGCGAGCGCGGCATGGCCATGGAGCGGCTGCCCGCGTTGATCTACCCTGAGGGGCCTGCGCCTGAGAAGAGGTCCATGCATGGCTGACCCGAACCTGGCACTGCTCACCCAGATGGCGTTGGCCATGGGGCCGCTGCGCGGACAGGTCGTGTTCGTGGGTGGCTGTGCCACGGGCCTGCTGCTCACGCAGCCGGAGGTGGCCGAGGTGCGCGCCACGGAAGACGTGGACGCGATCGTGGAGGTGTTTACCTTGGCGGCCTACCACCAACTGGCCGAGGTACTGATGGCACAGGGCTTTCGCCAAACCATGGAGGCCAGCACGCCGCCGTTCCGCTGGTATTGGAACCGCATGCAGCTGGACCTGGTGCCGCTGGAAGAGAGCGTGATGGGCTTTGCCAACCGTTGGTACAGACCCGCCTTCGCGGCCGCCGTGACCACCGAGCTGGCGCCTGGTCTGCCGCTGCGGCATCTGTCAGCCCCTTACTTCATGGCCACCAAGCTCGAGGCATTCAAGGATCGTGGCCAGAATGATCCGTATCTCAGCCATGACCTCGAGGATGTCATCACTGTGGTCGATGGGCGGGCCGAGGCGGTGGGCGAATTGGCCGACGCTCCTGCGGACGTGGCGGACTTTGTCGCCGAAACGCTGCGTGGGGTACTGGCTCACCCGGATTTCCTCAATGTGCTCCCCGGCCTGGTGTCGGAGCCTGCGCGCAGCGGTCTCGTGCTGCAGCGACTCCGGCAGATGGCCGCCTTGGCCGGGCACTGACACCTTCAGCACAGCCCGTCCTGAACCGTTTGGGTATAAACGAAGGCTATGCCATCTCCCACCCGCTCCCTCAAGCTCACCGGCGCCAGCAACTTCCGTGACCTCGGCGGTTACACCGGCCTGGGCGGGCAGCAGCTGCGCTGGCGGCGGCTGTTCCGCTCGGACCATCTGGCCGGCCTGACGGAGGAGGATACGCAGCGGCTGACGGCGCTGGGCCTCACCCGCGCCTTCGACCTGCGCGGCGTGAGCGAGCGCGCGGCCGTGCCCTACGAGCTGCCGGGCGTGGCGCAGCACGCGCTGCCGATCGAGCCCACCGTGGTGCAGGGCATGAAGGACTTGCTGGACGCGGGTCACCAGGTGACGGCGAATGACACCGTGCGCCTGATGCAGCAGACCTACCGCGCCTTCGTGCACGACAACGCCCACCGCTTTACCGAGCTGTTCGGCCACCTGCTCGAGAGCGACGCGCCCCTGGTGATCCACTGCACGGCGGGCAAGGACCGCACCGGCTTCGCCGCCGCGCTGATCCTGCTGGCCCTGGGGGTGCCGCGCCCCGTGGTGATGCGCGACTACCTTCTGACCAACGAGCTGTTCCGCATGCCGCCGCTGCCGCCCGGGCGCACGCCGCCCGAGGTGATGCAGGTGCTGTGGCGCGTGCAGGAAGACTTCCTCGAGGCCGCGCTGCAAGCCGTCGAGGCCGACTACGGTGGCGTGGACCGCTACTTCAAGGAGTCTTTGCGCCTGGGCGAGCGCGAGCGCCAGCGGCTGGCGCAGCTCTACCTCGAGCCGCCCGTCCTACCCTGACAATCTGGTAGCCTGCCTTACAACCAGTCGGTGCGCCCAGGGATGGATAGGGCGTGAGGGCCAAATGGATGGGAGAGGAACAATGAAACATGCCGAAGAGCGTTCGCCATTGGAGCGCGCCGCGCCACTGCGTGTGCCGGGCCAGTCGCTAACGGACGAGTTGGACGACGTGGTATATGACCATGTGTTGTCGCCACTGTTTCTCGCAGTGTCCATGGCACTGCTCGCCGTGCTTGAGTGGTGGCGGTACGTGAGCGACGCGAAACCTTCGCCATGGGTATTCACCGCTGCGGCGGTTGCGACCTTTCTGTATGCGGTGTTCAAGGTCCGGCGCACGCGAAGGCGGATTCGGCTGCTCAAGCTGGGTCGTGATGGCGAACGGGTCGTGGCCCAGTATCTCGAGTGGTTCAGAACTTCAGGCTTTTTTGTTTTCCATGACGTGCCTAGCGGCGATGCCAACCTGGACCATGTGTTGATCGGCCCGCGTGGTGTCTTCTCCATAGAAACAAAAACGCTTTCCAAACCGCGGCGCGGTGATTGCAAAGTGTCCGTGGTGAATGGCGTGGTGCTGGCCAATGGCCGGAAGCTGGACCGCGATCCGCTGGTACAGGCCAAGGCCCAAGCGGGCTGGCTTCGCAGCTTCTTAACTGGAAGCCGGTTTGATGTGTCGGTGTGGCCTGTGGTGCTTTTCCCAGGCTGGTTTGTCAGCCCGTTCGATTCGAAAGGCGTTGGCGCGTGGGTGCTTGAGCCGAAGGCCTTGAACAAGTTTATTGAGAACGAGCCCGAGCGCTATACGCGCGAGCAAGTGCAGGCGATGGCCTCCGCGCTGAGCAGCTACATCAGGATGCAGAACGAAAAGTAGGACTCGCGCAGTCCGAAAGCTGCCAAGTTGAGAGAGATCGGCGGCGGTCTCACGGTGCGACGGGGCCGCAATCACTCTTGCCGCCCGTCAGTCCGCTGCAGCCTTGAACGCCGCGCTTGCATGGGCGCGCTCGCTGTGCAGCATGTACAGACCCGCGCCCAGCAGCAGCGCGATGCCGACCCAGGCCAGGCCGTTCGGTAGTTCGCCCTAGCCAGCACCAACGGCACCCTGTGCCGCCATCACCGGCCCCACCACCC